>JANNWE010000164.1:0-13207 GCA_031414675.1 Cytophagaceae bacterium | reverse complement strand
TGGTAATTGCCCAAAATCTGCGAACCCATACTTAAATCAATAGATTCAAAGCATACGTTTTCTAAAGTTTTAAAAACACTTTTAGGGTCTACTCTTGTTTTTTTTGCAAAATCATTAAATATTGAATGGTTTGGATGTGCCTCCATTTCACAACAATATCTAAAAGAGTACGTTGCAAAATTTTTATTGATACCTCTCCATTTTTTTAACAGAGCCCAGGCATGTTTTTCGGAGATTTGCAAATATGGATTGTCAGGCTCCAAGTGCTTATTTATTGCAGATTTAGTTAGGCTAATTACCAAACGCATTGCAACAAGGGTATAAAGACAGCTGATTTCATCTTCAGTCAAAGTAAATTGTGAATGATAGCCTTTTACAATTTCCTTTGCTGCCTCTAAAGGATTGTTTACATCCATTATCCCATAAGCTAATGCCACAGCTAAATCGTTGATTATTTGAGAATAAACCGCATCTCCATAGTCAATTACCGCAATAACTTCAGGATTTACCAAATTAAAATCTACCAGAATATTGTTATCGTTTGCGTCATTATGAATTAGTGACTTCCTTAATTCTTTATACTGCGGCTGAATTTGCTCAAATTGGTTTTGAAAATAATTAATTAAGGCTTTTTCTTCTCCTTCGAACCTATCCAAATAATCATAGGTCCATGAGCCATTAGCTAAATCCCAATCAAAAATTCTTTGAGAAAAAGGGTGTTCAAAACCTAGAAAGGCTTTCGTCAATTCCGCACATTTTTTTCCTAAACTTACTCTTAAATGGGAATTTATTGGATTTACTTTTGACCACAATCGACCTTCAATCCAGGTTAAAAGCCTGACTTTCCTTTCTGAACCCTTGTTGTCGATAAAAACTGAAATTAACTTCCCTTTAGAATTTAATACATGCTTAGGAAATTGAAAATTTAGGTTTTTATTTTCTAAGTACTTATGCAATTCGCATTGAAAATCAAGATATTCAATATTGACATCTGATGGACTAATTTTAAGAATAAAAGATTGGTTTTCGGTGGTTGTGATTTTAAAATTTAAGTCTATTTCACCGGGGAGTTGAATAATTTCGCCTTCTAAAGCATAATTTTCGAATGCTATTCTTTCAATATCCTTCTCACTTAATTTTGCAACCATACAAATTAATAATTTCTAAAAACAAATTTATTATAATATTGCTAGTACTTGCCTTAAAGATAATAATTGTATGTAGAAAAATGAATCTAAAAAAATAAGGTTTATAACTATATGCTCAATAAGTTTAATTTTAACGATTAAAATCTAATTTTATCTTAAATTTACTCGTTCATTTTCTATAGTTTTACAATATTTATGTTAACTATTTTTAGGAAGTGAATTTAAAATTTCTTTTCCTTTTTAGAAAAAAAAGATAATTTTTACTTGTTTAATAGGACTTTCTAATTTCAGATATTTATGAAAACCATTTGCTGCAAAATTCAAATTCTTCTATTTTCAATACTTCATTTTGTAGCTTTTTCACAAATAGATAGCTCCAAGTCTTTGTCTAATAAAGATATTTCTCAACAGAGTGTAAATATAGAAATGTCTCCTATTAATTTAAACAATCCCGTTTTAAAAAATATAGGCTTTCTATTATTTAACAATTTCGAGACTTTAGATGTATTTGGACCTGCTGAAATATTTGGAAGATTAAAGGATATATATAAAATCGAATTTTATTCTATGGAAGGAGGGGTTATTTCAAGCTCACAAAATGTAAAAATAGTAACAGAAAAACTGTCTGAAAATAAAAAATTTGATATTTTCCTACTACCTGGAGGTTTGGGAACAAGAACAGAAGTGGATAATCCGAATTTAATTTCAGCGATTTTAAATAACTCAATTTCAGCTAATCATGTATTAACTGTTTGTACTGGATCAGCCCTATTGGCAAAAACAGGCTTACTAAATGGTTTAGCAGCAACATCCAACAAACGTGCGTTTGAGTGGGCATCTTCGCAAGAATCTAAAGTAAATTGGATAAAAAAAGCGAGATGGACTGCCGATGGAAAGTATTATACTTCATCTGGAATTTCTGCCGGAATGGACATGACTTTAGGGTATATTAAGGATAAATATGGGGTTGAATTAGCAAGAAAAATTGCCTATGAAATTGAATACACTTGGCAAGAAAATAAAGATTTGGATCCGTTTTATTTACAAAACAAGAAGTAGAAATCACTTTAAATTTTACCACAAAACCACCTCAACAAAAATACCCTAAGTCTGAAAAGTAATTGTCATAATTTAAACATTTGACAATTTCTAATATCCAGCTCCTTTCACGATTTCCTCTACCACAGAAGGATCTAAAAGTGTGGAAATATCACCTAAATTATTCACGTCTCCTTCGGCAACCTTCCGCAATATCCTTCTCATAATTTTACCAGAACGAGTCTTAGGAAGACCTGTAACAAATTGAATTTTATCAGGCTTTGCTATTGGACCTATTACTCGGGTAACCGTCATCAGAATATCTTTTTTTGTCATTTCCGGGTCTGCCGGCATTTCATCACAAATTATATAGGCATAAATTCCCTGTCCTTTAATATCATGTGCAAATCCTACAACTGCTGACTCTACCACCCCTGTATGCATATTTAAAGCATTTTCTACTTCTGCAGTTCCAATTCTATGACCAGAAACATTGATAACATCATCTACCCTTCCAGTGATTTTATAATATCCGTCTTCGTCTCTTTGACAGCCGTCACCCGTAAAATACAATCCGGGGTACGTAGAAAAATATGTTGTTTTGCATCTCTCATGGTCTCCCCAAGTAGTATTAATAATGGAAGGCCATGGAAATTTAATTACTAGATTTCCATTTACTCCATTTCCTTCGATTTCTATCCCGTGTTCATCTACCAACATGGGCTGAATGCCGGGTAATGGCAAAGTAGCATAAGAAGGTTTAGTTTTGGTAATTCCTGCCAAAGGAGAAATCATAATACCGCCCGTTTCAGTCTGCCACCATGTATCAACAATTGGGCATTTACCTTTCCCTATATTGTCATTGTACCAATGCCAAGCTTCTTCATTTATGGGCTCCCCCACCGAACCTAAAACTTTCAAAGAACTCAAATCCTTGTCTTTGAAATACTCATTTCCGAAACCCATTAAAGAACGGATAGCGGTAGGAGCAGTATAAAATATGTTTACTTTATGTTTGTCAATAATATCCCAAAAACGGCCCGCATCAGGATACGTTGGTATGCCTTCAAATAGTAGGGATTGAGCACCTGAAGCTAATGGCCCATAAATAATATAAGAGTGACCAGTGATCCAACCGATATCGGCAGTACAGAAAAAAACATCTCCTGGATCGTACTGGAATACATTTTGAAAAGTATACGAACTATAAACCATATAACCCCCACAAGTGTGAACCACCCCTTTGGGTTTGCCAGTAGAGCCAGAGGTATAAAGAATAAATAAGGGGTCAGAGGAGTCCATTTCTGTAGCTGGACAATCGGAGCTTACTAGCTTAACTTCGTGTTCCCACCAAGCATCACGGCCTTTTATCATAGAAACTGGAGTCCTGGTATGCGTAGCAACAATTACTTTCTTTACAGAAGGGCAGCCTATTAGTGCGTCATCTACGGTTTCTTTCATAGGAACTTGCTTTGCACCCCTCACAGCTCCGTCAGTAGTAATTACCATTTTACAAAGACTATCATTGATACGGTCAGCAATGCTTTGTGCAGAAAAACCCCCAAATACTACGGAGTGAATAGCTCCTATCCTTGCACATGCTAATACTGCTATGGCTAATTCAGGTATCATGGGCATATAAATACACACCGTATCACCTTTTCCTATCCCATTTTTTTTTAACACATTGGCAAAAGCACACACTCTATCAAATAAAATTTTATAAGTAAGTGTTTGTGATTCTTCAGAAGGATCGTTGGGTTCCCAAATAATTGCGGGCTGGTTTGGTTTTGATTTTGCATGACGATCTAAACAATTTTCGGTGATATTCATCTTTCCTCCTACAAACCATTTTACATCATAGTTTTTAAAGTCCCACTCCAAAACTTTTTCCCAAGGTTTTTTCCAAACGAATTCTTTAGCCACTTCTCCCCAAAAGCCTTCCGGATCTTCTACACTTTCTTTATAGGCAATATTATAGTCTTGTAAAGTTTTGATTCTCATTTATTTAAGATTAATAATTCAAAAATTCTATTCTATTTTTATTTATCATCATATTCTCCTGTTAAAGAATACCAACCAAAATAGCCTAATGCACCTGCAATCATTGGGCATAAAATTAACGTGTAAATTACAGCAGGAATCCGATTTTCTCCGCCTTTTGCCCATAGAGTTAAGGCTTGATTCACAAAAAGATAGTACACTGCAAAACCTCCAATTATAATCCAGATAATTCCTAAAATGCGTTTTAAAATATTCATAAAAATTTAATCGTTTACTCTATTATCGTTTCCATCTAAATAAATTGCTCCAATAATCATACAAACTCCTGCAATAATAATTGGATACCAAAGGCCTTCTAAATAAGGTTTTTCTACTATTAAGGATTGGCCCATTTCGGTAGCTTTACTATTAAGATTGGAGGAATTTGTGACCAAGAATGTAGATATGGCAGGCAAAAGACCACCAAAAATACCATTGCCAATATGATAGGGCAAAGACATGGAGGTATATCTAATTTTAACAGGAAACATTTCCACTAAAAAAGCCGCAACTGGGCCATAAACCATTGTTACAAAAAGCATTTGAAAAAAAACTAACCAAATTAATGTCCATTTGTCGGTATCATTTATGGTGACTGTCTTTTTAATATCCATTAAAACCTTACCTTCTTTGAATTCCGGCTTTCCATCTTTTAAAGGAATTGTTTTTATTTCTTGGAAAATGGTTCCGTCAGAAAATACTTTTGTCATCGTATAAACAGAATCTAATCCACCTAGTAAGTTTTTGGCATTTTCATTAACTCCACTTAAAAGACTAGCCTCTTCTATTTTTTCCGTTTTTAATTTTATATCCACAGCGTCATACATTTTAGAATAGATAGTTCTATACGATAAAACAGCTACCAGCATACCACCAAGCATTATCCATTTACGACCTATTTTGTCGGATAACCATCCAAAAACAACGAAAAATGGAGTGCCCAAACACAAGCCCCAAATCAAAATTGAATCTACTTGTTCTTTTGGTACATTCAATACTTTTTCAATAAAAGACATCGCATAAAATTGGCCAGTATACCAAACTACCCCTTGACCCATCGTAACGCCAAGTAAAGCCAACAACACAAATTTAAAATTTAGCTTATTTCCAAACGATTCTTTTAATGGATTGCGTGATGTTTTACCTTCCGACTTAGCTTTAACAAATAAGGGGGATTCATGCATATTTTTGCGAATCAAATAAGAGACTCCGACCATTATTAAAGAGGCTAAAAAAGGTATTCTCCATCCAAAATCTTCAAAAGCCTGCTTGCTCATGGAAGCTTTTGTTAATGCTATCACCAATAAGGAAATAATTAAACCTGAAGTCGCAGTTATTTGAATCCACGAGGTCATGAACCCTCTTTGGTGATTTGGAGAGTGTTCGGCTACGTAAGTTGCGGCTCCACCGTATTCGCCTCCCAAAGCTAAACCTTGTAGAAGCCTTAATGATAAAACCAAAATAGGAGCTAACATACCTATGGATTCATAAGATGGAATGCAACCAATAAAAAAAGTGGCACCGCCCATTAGTAACAAAGTAACCATAAACGTATATTTTCGACCAATAAGATCTCCCAATCGTCCAAAAAATAAGGCTCCAAAAGGCCTTACAATAAATCCTGCTGCAAATGTTGCTAATGTGGAAAGATAAGCTAGCGTCTCGTTTCCTGGTCCACTAGGGAAAAATTTTGTTGCTATTAGTGTGGCTAAGCTTCCAAAAATGTAAAAGTCATACCATTCTATCATAGTGCCAACTGAAGAGGCACCAATGACGGCGAACATAGAACTTTTTTTATTTTTATTCATATTTTTAGGGTTCAAATGGTTATAAAATTCAAAAAATCAAACTGGATATATAAGGGTTATAGATTTTCTAAATTTTACTTAAGAACAAATCTAACCATTTAAAACGAGACTTAAAATTAGTATGAAAAACCTTGGAAACTAAATTTTCGGGTCGAATAAATTTAGCAATATTAGATTTTAGCAATAAAAATCTCCATAAAATTAGCCTTAAGAAAAGCCTTAAGAATTGTTTTTTAATTCAAATAAAATTATAAAATTCCATTTTTTTTAATTCTAGTGAATTAATCAATTTTAATTCGTGTTGAAACACAATACCCATTTTATTTTCCCTATATGCAATTACTCCTCAAATACCTTCAACGTTATAGATTACAAGTATTATTAGCATTTTTGTTAGCTGCAATAAATCAATCCTTTTCATTAATGGATCCCTACTTTTTTGGAAAATTGATAGATAGATTTGCAAAAATGCCCGATAAATACTCTCAATCCCAGTTTTTAACTGGTGTTGCCTCGCTTCTAGGTGCAATAGTTGGGGTAGCAATGGTGAGTAGAATAGCCAAAACTTTTCAGGATTATGTGGTAAATATGGTCATTCAAAAATTTGGTGCAGATGTATTTATTGATGGTTTAAAACATACTTTAAAACTACCCTTCCAACAATTTGAAGACCAGCGCAGCGGAGAGACTCTTTCTATATTACAAAAAGTTAGAACCGATTCCGAACGTTTTATTACTGTTTTCATTAATGTGGCTTTTACATCAGTAGTAGGAATCGTTTTTGTGGTTATTTATGCAATTAACATTAATCCTTGGTTAGTTGCCGTTTATTTTTTCGGAGCCTTTGCTTTAGGAACTCTTACCAACATTTTGAGTAAAAAAATAAAAGAAATCCAGAAAACAATTGTAAAAGAAACGACAGCTTTAGCGGGTACTACAACGGAGTCGCTTAGAAACATAGAGCTTGTAAAAAGCTTGGGCTTGGCAGATCAAGAAATTAATAGACTGCAAAACAATACTTTAAAGATTTTAAAACTAGAACTTAAAAAAGTAAGGGGAGTAAGGTCAATAAACTTTGTGCAAGGTACTTTTGTAAATCTCCTTCGTCAAATAATATTGTTTGTTTTATTGTTTCTAATTTTTAGAAATCAAATGACAGTAGGTCAGCTTTTAACTTTACAGTTTTATTCATTTTTTATTTTTGGACCATTGCAAGAATTAGGAAACGTTATTTTAGCTTATCGAGAAGCTGAAGCCTCTTTAAACAATTTCGAAAAATTACTTAATACACCTATAGAAACTAAACCAGAGGCTCCTACCAAACTAGGAGTGGTGGAAAATCTAATTTTTGAAAACATCAATTTTAAACATGCCACGGCAAGTGCGTATGCATTGGAAGGAATAAATTTTGAAGTTAAGAAAGGAGAAACTATTGCTTTCGTTGGCCCATCTGGTTCGGGAAAAACAACTTTGGTGAAACTTTTGGTGGGACTTTATCATCCTGTAGAAGGACAAATTTCGTACAATTCTATTCCTAGTAACCTTTTGGATATAGATGAACTACGAAATCAAATAGGGTTTGTAACCCAAGATACCCAGCTTTTTTCAGGTACGATTCGTGAAAATTTACAATTTGTAAACCCCAAAGCCTCTGATGAATTAATGGTAGATAAATTACAAAAAGCGGCTTGTCACAATTTGTTAAAAAGAGCAGATAACGGTTTAGATACCGTAATTGGTGAAGGGGGAATGAAAATTTCGGGTGGAGAAAAACAAAGGCTATCTATCGCCAGGGCTTTGTTGCGTGATCCAAAAATATTTGTTTTTGATGAAGCTACTTCTTCTTTAGATTCAATAACTGAGGAAGAAATCACCTCCACGGTAAGAGAGGTTACCGATTTGGGCCAGTATATAACTGTAATGATTGCCCATAGGCTTAGTACCATAATGCATGCTGATAGAATCTATGTTTTAGAGAAAGGAAAAATAATTGAAATTGGTGAGCACTCAGAGCTCCTTGAACAAAAAGGTCTATATTATGCTATGTGGCGTCAGCAGATTGGAGAGCGTAAAAACACTTTTGCATTAGCCTAATAATATGACGAAACCGGTAACTATTCTCACAGGCTTCTTGGGGGCAGGAAAAACAACATTTCTAAATCAAGTTATAGCCCTTAAAGCTGAAACCAAGTTTGCAATAGTTGAGAATGAGTTTGGCGAAGCTGGCATTGATGGCGAACTAATCATTAATCCTAATAATGAAATATTTGAGCTCAACAATGGCTGCCTTTGTTGTTCTTTGAACGAGGGAATATATGATATTTTAAATGAATTAAGTGCTAAAACAGACCAATTTGATGAGCTCATAATTGAAACAACAGGAATAGCAGACCCGGCTAATGTAGCAAGTCCATTTTTTTCTCATACCGAAATCAAAAAAGATTTTCCAGTAAAAAGAATCATATGTTTAGTTGATGTGGAACTCATAGAAGATCAATTAATTGAAACAGAAGAAGCTATAAAGCAGCTGGCATTTAGTGATATAATTTTATTGAATAAAACCGCAAATGTTTCTGAAATTTATTTAAAAGAAATTAAAAATAAACTGTTAGCAATCAATCCATTTTTAAAGTTTTTTCAAGAAAAGGAAATGATTTTCCCTGTTAAAGAAATTTTTGAAACAGAGAGAGATACAGATTTAATGATAGAAGATGTAGGGCCAAGATCTATCTCGCATGAACACAAACACGGTAAAATAAAGTCACTTTCCTTTAGATTTGACCAAGCGTTTGATGATAAGGAGCTTCAAATGAGGCTATTTGGCTATTTAGTTTTTGAAGCAAAAGGATTGTATAGAATTAAAGGAATACTAAACGCAAAAAACATAAATCATCGGTTAATTCTTCAATCTGTTGGTCAAAATCTTAGTATTGCAGGGGGTAAAACTTGGGAAAAAGATGAAAAAAGAGAATCTAAAATAGTATTCATTGGAAAAGACTTGGATAAGCTATTTTTTGAGGAATTATTGTCAAGCTGTTTGGCAAATTGAGAATATAAGGTGACCTTTGCACCAAAATTGATTGACTTTTTTTTATTTCTAGTCTTTCGATTGTAAAAATTAATAATGAGCATACTCAGAAACGAGCGATTAGACGAATACTTAAAGACTTTTTCAAATACTTCTACCAGAGAAAGGGGGAAATTAATATTCGATAAAAATAGATATACTCTTAAAAAATATATCGAACAAGGAATGGGTGAAGCTGATTTTACGTTCGTAGGCGACGATGGCACCCCCCAGAATTATCGAGTTAAAGTAACTGGCTTTGCAAGCGAAAACTCCATTTTACAAAGTTCTTGTTCTTGTTTATACAATCTAGGTGGAATATGCAAACATAGAGTGGCCTCGATAATGGCCTTGGATCAGCATTTAATTTTAAGTCCCATTTATAAAAAGCAAGAACATATGTCTGATTCTATTTTGCTAATAAATAGCATTACTGATGAAGAATTAAAGAAGCATACTTTACCTGACCTATGGAAATTAAAACCAAACATAAAAAACATTAAAATTACTTTTGCTAAGGATGGATTAGCTGAAGTTGAAATTGAATATAAAAAACAATTTTTTCATTTACGCTTCGAAAAGTTGAATAAGGGCGTCATAAAAACTTCTTGCACTTGTAATCAAACCCTACGAGCTATACTTTGTGAACATAAACTGGCGGCTTTAGAAGCATTAAAAAATGAGTATGGTCAATTTGCATTTGATATGCTCCGCGATTTATCTGAGGAAAAGATTAAACTTTTAGCCGAATATGGTTTTAGTCCTGAAGATGATATATCAGAAAAATTTGAGTTCAAAATAAACGACATTGGAATACTTCAATTAACAAAATTAGACGCTAGTATTCATAAAATAAGTCAGTTTCAAAACTGGAATGAATTAACAAAAAAGTTATTTGTTCCTTTAAAAGATTCAATAGTAAATCTTGAAACTGAAGATGATAAATATGAACAAGTGCTTGTATATGTTTTTACAAAACAGAATAAAGGTGACGTTCCTGAATTAAAAATTGATGCGGTTACTTCTAAATGTAATCATAAAACTGGAAAATTCACTAAAGTTGAAAGTTTAAGTGCTCATTATATAAGCCAGCTGCCAAGTATTTTGCCATCTGACAGTAAGGCTATCCAAATCATTGGAGAAATTGATGATAGCAATTTAGAGAAATTTCTACGTCAAAGAAATTTAGAAAAAAATTGGTATACAGTTTTAAATCATAAATCTCTGAATTCTGAATCTTTTATAGATTTACACGAATATTTAGGTGAAAAATATGAAGAATTGCTTCCATTAATTTATGATAAACGCATTTTTTTAGGTAAAGACGAATATCAGAATATTAATGAAATGCAAGAAATAGGCCTAAGCCTGAAAAAAGTAAGACCCCTATTTGAATTAAATGAAGACAAAGATTTCTTAATTCTCGACATCTTTTTGCAACTCGGTAATGAAAAATTCATGTTTCATGAGGTTTATTCTTTTGGTTTTTGGTTTTTAGAAATTGAAGGGAAAATTCATAAAATAAATAGCTTAAAGAATGCCAATCTACTTTTTCATTTTTTAGATAAAAAGCAAATTAAAGTAAAAAAAGATAACTTTAATGGCTTTTTTACTGATTTCATTGTTCCACTTTCCGAGAATGCGGAGGTGGTAATTAATATTGAAACTGAATTTAAAAATATAAACTTAAAATTTAAAGAAACCAGAATTTTCTTAAAAGAGGATGACCGTAATCTTATTCTAAGTCCGGTTTTTGTATATGAAGATTATGAAAATCCCGAAAACGAACTTTCATTTAGCCATGATGGTAGAACAAAAAAAATCAACAATACAGAAACAACCATCTACATTTACAAAAGAAACGAAACACTGGAAAATACGGTTTTCGCGTTTATCCAATCGCTTCATTTAAATTTCGACTTCCAGGCTGGTAGCTCCTTCTTTTATTTGCCATTCCCCGAAATATTAAAAGATAATTGGCTGTTTGACTTCTTCGAAAAAACAAAAGAAGCTAATATTTCTATTTTAGGCTTTAAAGAACTGAAAAAGCTAAGATATAACCCCAATCGCCCCAAAATGGAGATAAAGGGAAGTTCGAATATTGATTGGTTTGATATGAAAGTTGAAATCTCTTTTGGAGATCAAATAGTATCATTGGCAGAACTTAAAAGGGCTTTGGTGAAAAAGCAAAACTATGTAGAATTGAGAGATGGCACCTTAGGAATGCTGCCTGAAGATTGGCTCAATAAATATACTAATTTATTTAGAATGGGTTCTATTCATAATGATAGTATAAAATTGTCAAAGCTACATTTTAATATTATTGATGAACTCATTGGTGAAATAAATGACGATGACATTTACCAAGAACTACAAGAAAAAAAGCAAAAGCTTCTAAATTTTAAAGAAATAAAAGATGTAGCGTTTCCAAAAAATATTAATGCAGAACTACGTGACTACCAATTAGAAGGATATAAATGGCTTAATTTTCTAGATGAATTTAAATGGGGTGGTTGCTTGGCAGACGACATGGGATTGGGTAAAACTATTCAAATGTTAACTTTTTTACAAGAGCAACAAAACCGAAATCCAGAAGGCACAAATTTAGTAGTACTACCCACCACTCTTATTTTTAATTGGCAAGCTGAAGTTGAAAAGTTTTGTCCAGGCTTAAAATATTATGTGCATCGCGGGGTGGTAAGAAGCAGAAATTTAACTTTTTTTAAGGACTATGATTTAATTTTAACTACGTATGGCACTATTAGAAGTGATGTAGAGATTCTAAAAAACTTTAGATTTAATTACATTATTCTTGATGAATCTCAAGCTATAAAAAATCCAGACTCTTTGATTTCTAAGGCGGTAAGATTATTATCAGCAAAAAATAGATTAGTAATGACAGGTACTCCCGTTGAAAACAATACGTTTGACCTGTATTCCCAAATGGAATTTCTTAATCCAGGCTTTTTAGGAAGCAAAGAATATTTCAAAACTGAATATGCAACTCCAATAGACAAATATCAAGACAAAGTAGCAGCTCAAAAGCTAAGAAATTTATTAAAACCATTCCTTTTAAAACGTACCAAAGAAGAAGTTGCCAAAGATTTGCCGGAAAAAACTGAAACAATTTTGTATTGCGAAATGGACAAAAAACAACGAAAAGTATATGATACCTATCGCGAAATGTACCGTTTGAAAATTGTAGATAAAATGGCAGTGGATGGAAAAGATAAATCCGCATTCTTAATATTGGAAGGCTTACTAAAACTTAGGCAGATTTGCGACTCACCAGAATTACTTTCAGAAGATACCGACTTTGGCTCTGAATCTGTAAAATTAGAGGAAATTTTAAGAGAAATAGAAGAAAATGCTTCCAACCACAAAATTGTGATTTTTAGCCAATTTTTGAAAATGTTAGACTTGATTCGTCAAAATTTAGAACAACACGAGATTCCGTATGAATACCTAGATGGGCAAACTACCGATAGGGCCCAAAGAGTTAATAGATTTCAAGCAGATCAAAGTTGCAGAGTATTTTTAATGTCATTGAAAGCTGGAGGCGTAGGAATTAACCTAACTGAAGCTGATTACGTTTATTTGGTAGATCCATGGTGGAATCCGGCAGTTGAACAACAAGCTATAGACCGAACGCATAGAATTGGGCAACAAAAAAATGTTTTTGCCTATAGAATGATTTGCAAAGACACAATTGAAGAAAAAATATTACTACTTCAAGCAAAAAAGAAAGATATAGCAAATGACTTGATTTCTACGGAGGCTGGATTTATAAAAAAACTTACGCGAGACGACATCGTAGAATTGTTTAGTTAAGAATTTTACAGTATTTTTCGTAAAATTCAACCAAAATAAATGAAATTAGTCTATTCTATATTTCTGATTCTACTAAATTATTCCATTTCATTTAGTCAAATTTCTAAACTTCCCATACTAAAAACTGAGGTTTGGAAAGGCTTTGAAAAAGAAATTTTCAATTTTGAAGGAAGAACTGCTTGGATAAAAAAGCCAAAAACACCAAAACCTGGAAATCCTTGGGTTTGGAGAGCACATTTCCCAGATTGGCATACACAAATAGATTCAATTTT
>JANNWE010000163.1:0-7015 GCA_031414675.1 Cytophagaceae bacterium | reverse complement strand
GAAGGGCTGTTTGAAAAGTTTCATATCTAATTAAGGAGTTTAACATTCCTTTATTAAAGGAGTATTTTGAAAATCCTAAGACTATTTGTTTCCCAGTAGTTAATTGGCAGACCATTTGTTTAATCCATTGGTCGCTTTCTGGCCTGCAGTCGGAATCGGTGAAAAGTAGTAAATTGTTTTTAGATTTTTTAATAGCCATGGTTACAGCATATTTTTTTGCCGTAAAATGCTGAGGCAGATCAAGAATCCTAACAAATGAAAGGTTTTCGAGTTTTTCTTCATTATTCAATAGATAGTCATAAGTACCATCTGAAGATCTATCGTCAGCAATTAATATTTCAAAGTTTGGATAATCTTGTTTTGCTAAAAGCGGAATTAACTCCTTTAAATTTCCTAATTCATTAAATGCAGCTATTATTATTGAAACACCCGGGAAAGATTGATTTTCTGTTTCTGTAGAAAAATCATCGTAGTATATTAATTTGGTGAATATAAATAAGATATACACGAGTTGTACGGCAATCGCAGAAAAAAACAAAATAGGTAGTATTAAATCCAAAATATCTATAAAGGGGTTTAAAAAGTACAAAAATACACATTCCTTTTTTTAATTTTTATATATTAGTAAAAGGATTTTGATAAATCCACTTGTTTTAACAACATACAAAGTTGAAATTTGCAAAATGAAATTTGAACTTCAGAAAACAGACAATCAAACTAAAGCAAGAGCTGGTAAAATCACCACGGATCATGGAGAAATTTTAACTCCAATTTTTATGCCTGTAGGCACCGCAGGCACAGTTAAGGGTCTTCATACGAGAGAAATTCTAAATGATGTGGAGGCTCAAATTATTTTAGGAAATACGTACCACTTATTTCTAAGACCCGGTTTAACAATAATCGAGAAAGCAGGAGGTTTGCACAAATTTAATGGGTGGAACAAACCCATTCTCACTGATTCTGGAGGATATCAGGTTTTTAGTTTAAAAGAAATTAGAAAAATTACAGAGGAAGGAGTTTATTTTAATTCCCATATTGATGGTTCCAAGCACTTATTTACGCCAGAATTTGTAATTGATATTCAGAGGATTATCGGTGGAGATATTATTATGGCTTTTGACGAATGTCCCCCTTATCCTTGCGATTTTAACTATGCTCAAAAATCAATGCATTTAACACATCGATGGTTGCAAAGGTGCGTAAAAAGAATGGATGAAACCGAACCTAAATATGGTCATTCTCAAGCTTTGTTTCCTATAGTGCAAGGGAGTATTTTTAAAGATTTGAGAGTCCAATCTGCTGAATTTATAGCCGCTCAAAACCAACAAGGGAATGCCATTGGCGGCCTGTCAGTAGGGGAGCCTGCCGCTGAAATGTACGAAATGTTAGAGATTGTAAACGGAATTTTACCTGAAAATAAGCCCCGGTATTTGATGGGAGTAGGTACTCCCGAAAATATAATAGAAGCAATAGCATTAGGTACAGATATGTTTGATTGTGTAATGCCAACACGTAATGCACGGAACGGTATGTTATTTACCACCCAAGGTATTATAAACATCAGAAACAAAAAATGGGAAGACGATTTTACACCAATTGATGAAGAATTAGGAGGATATGTTAGTACTTTTTATTCAAAGGCTTATTTAAAACATTTAATTAAGTGTCAAGAAATGTTGGGTGCTCAAATAGCCAGCATTCACAATCTGCGATTTTACCTTTGGCTAGTTACTGAAGCCAGAAAACATATTTTAGAGGGAGATTTCGCAATTTGGAAAGTAGCTATGGTTAAGAAATTGATGCAAAGAATATAAAAAATATTGGATTGAAATATCTTCAATCCAATATTTTAGCAAACTTTGCTATTATCTTCTTAACCACCAACCTAACCATAAACCTACCAAGCCATAGGAAGTCACGCTATCTATTAAATCACTTAATACTTTGGTCTGAAACCATATTGAATTTACGTAAACTCCTGTAGTATAGCCTATTAAACCAATAAATAAACTGCAGGAAAGAATTGTAGTAAAACTAGGATTGCCCATTTTTAGTATAACCCAAATTAATAAATACATGGCAATAATATCAACAATAAGTCCTCTTGCCATGTTTACAGCCATGTTAGAATTTAAAGCTTTATGATAATAAATTTGTGCCCAAGGTTTTCCAATTGATTCTTCATAAAATTTCTGATTTTCTTCTGCTGGAGTTCCAGAAGGTGTAGTAGGTAAATAATAAAATCCTTCTTCCAGATTTTCTCCTAAATTTTTTAAAATTTCATCTTGCTTTGGGGTGTAATCTTGCATATTTCTATGCATTTCTAATACAGTCCATGATAGAAATTGCCAAATAAATAAAATTAAACCAGCCACTATGGCACCAATAATTTGCTTTTTCATTGTTAATTTGGGTTAAGGTGATTACAAATATAAATTATATTGATTATTGATTACAAGTACTTTAAAATTATTTTTTATTATCATAAATTTTAAGCAATTACTATCACGTAAGATTGATTTTTATTTTTATTAGTTTTAATTTGAAGTTAATAATTAGTTAATCTTAAAGAATATTGTTTAAATTAAAATTATAACGCGCTATTTTGACAATAAAAATAGATTTCCATCATTATAATTCAAAAGAAGATAAAATGTTAAAAACAAGAATAGTTATTTTTATAGCGATTATTTCTATATTCTTCAAAGTCTCAGCTCAAACTTCAACGGAAGTGATAGAAAAATATTTAGAAGCAACTCATACAAAAAACGCTTTACCTAGCTTAAAGAACTTTACCTATCAAAAGACTTATAAAGCGAATGCTTCCACTGATTTTACGGAAGAAGTGTCAGTAATTTCATCAGAGAATAAGCTTTCTAGAAAAAAATCTATTTTGGAGCGGGACTTTTTTTATATTTTAAATGATAATGCTGGTTGGATCAAAATACCAATGGGAAGTAGAGATAAAGCTCCCAACTACACCATAAAAGATTTAAACGCCAAGGAAAGAAGCGATTTGGCAGATGAAATAAAGGATGGCTTGCTTCCATTTGTTAATTTTGAAGAAAAAGGATATCAACAATTGGGAGAATTGAGTTCGGTAAAAATAGATGAAGTTGACTGTTATAAAATTACGATCTCAAGAGGAGATACCAAAATAGACTATTTTTTTGACTCCAATACAGGTTTGTTGAAAAGAGAGATACTAACCGAAGGAAGCATTATTCATACATCGGATATTACTAAATTTGCAACTGCTAAAAATGGAGTGATATATCCATCGGAAGCTATTTATAGTAATACAAAAGATAAAAGACGAACAATTGTAACCACCGTTTGGGTTTTAGATGCTATTCCTCAAGCCAATATGTTTGTAAAATGATGATGTATAAAATGGAAGAAAACACCTTTTGATAAAGGTTTAAATGTGTTTTTTCAAATAATAGTAAATCTAAATCAAAAATCCATTTTTGAATTGTTTGAATAATTCAGCGTCTTTTTTGCCATCGACAAAAATCTCTATCAAACTTATTTTATCATTTGCCTTAAATAAATTAGCTAAACCGATTTCCATTTCCTCATAAGATTTAATTGGGAAATACAAGATGTTATGTTCCTCACATATAGCCTTTGCATTTAAACTTTGAGTTCCTACAAAATTAGATTCTAATTCTGGTTGCTGATTTGGACCATCAATAAGTCTAAAAATGTTTCCTCCCGCATTATTAATAAGGACAATTCTTAAATTGTTAGGGAGATTTTGGGTCCAAAATGCATTTCTGTCATAAAAGAATGAGACATCTCCAATCAAGCAGGTTACAATTTTGTCTGTACTTAGAGCTTGTCCTATTGCAGTGCTTAATATTCCTTCTATTCCACTAGTTCCTCTATTGGCAAATATTTGTATTTCATTTTTCACAAAAGAGGAGAGCAGATTGGCATAACGCACCGGCATACTATTTCCCAAATGCAAAATGCTTGGAGTAGGGCATGCTTCCAATAGCATGGATGTGGCTTTTAATTCCCCAAATTCATTAGTATTTAAAAAATTGTCTAAATATTTAATTGCCTGGTGTTCTAATTGATTCCAGTCATTTAAAAATGATTCTTCTTGGTCATCATCTTCCCCATTTTTAAATTTTCTAAGATCTAAAACTTCGAATAGTTCATTGAAAAAATACGTTGGAGAAATATTTATTTTATGTGTAATACTCTGAAAAGGGTCAATAAAATCACCGTTTTCTTGAATATGGAAATGATACTTTGGTTTATTTGCTCTAATAAATTGTTTAAAACTTTTCGAAATAAATGATTTCCCGGTGGTTATTAAAAGTTCAGGAAAATATTTTTCGTCTGTAATTTTAGAAATAAAGATATCTTGAGATTTTATACTCTCCTTTGTTTTCAGTTGTATATTGGAGATAATGTCTGCTAAAATTACGGTTCTTTGTTCTTTAGCAAAATTATTTAAAACGTCATTAAGAGCTATTTGGTTTTGACCTATGGCTATCATTTTTCGTTCTGATTTTTCCCAGATAGCCAAAATTTGTTCCCAAGAATCATTATTTAATATTTTGGTAGCAGGCATGAAATTTAAAGATCTGACGGTTCCTGTAAAGTCATAGTTTTCATCCACATTTGGATAAAAAGGTTCACGAATGGGGATATTTATATGAACAGGACCTTTTGGTTCTTCTTGTGTAAGCGCTAAGGCTTCATTAATTATTCTCTCTATTTGCCAAAGGGCATCTAAATGCGTGTAATCTACGGGTAGTTCATAGCTTTTTTTTACATGTTTTCCATAGATTTCTCTTTGAAAGATAGTTTGCCCGTCGTATTGGTGAATCCACTCGGGAGGGCGATCGGCAGTGAAAACAATCAAAGGTATTTCTTGAAAAAATGCTTCGGCTATAGCTGGTGCAAAATTATAGGCGGCTGATCCCGACGTACAAACCAATGCAACCGTTCTACCAGTTTGTAAAGCCTTACCTAATCCAACAAATGCTGCGGAGCGTTCATCACTCAAAACCTGTGAATGTATAGCGGGATTTCTTGTGAAGGCTAAACTTAAGGCGGCACTTCGCGAACCCGGACATAAAATTGCATCTTGAATATTTTTTTGAGAGCATATTTCAGAAATGGCAAAAATTGGCTTTAACAAAGGCATCTGATAAATATTATTTTCACAAATTTAGTTTGTGATACCTATAATACTAAAATTTTGAAGGAAATGTTGTACATATATTAATTTATGTTCTTGTACTGGCTTTGTATTGAAATATATTTTGTCCTATAATTGAATTTTAAACTGTTTTTAAATCCACTAACTATTGAATTAATGTATAAATTGCTTAAAAATTTAATTTTAATCCTAAAGATTTTCTATGAAAACCTATACAAAGCTCACTTCGCTGTCTTGTATTTTATTGTTTTTTTATAATTCTACTTTATTCGCACAAGATTTTGATACATTAAGCATTGTTGAAAGTGGTGCAAAATTGATTCAAGTTTCAAATCAGTTCAAATTTACGGAGGGACCTTCTGCAGATAAAAAAGGAAATGTTTTTTTTACAGATCAACCCAACAATAAAATTTGGAAGTATGATACAAATGGCCAACTTAGTGTTTTTTTAGAAGAATCTGGGAGGTCAAATGGATTATTTTTTGACAAAAAGGGCAATCTTTTTGCCTGTGCTGATGACAAAAATGAACTATGGAAAATCTCAAAAGATGGAAGTCATTCGGTAGTGCTAGATAATTTTATGTCTAAAAAATTTAATGGACCTAATGATCTTTGGATAGATAAAAATGGAGGTATATTTTTTACAGATCCGTATTATCAAAGAGCATATTGGAGTAGAAAAAAAGCTGAAATGGATGCGCAAAGGGTATATTATTTACCAAAAGGCCAAAAGCAAGTAATTGCTGTGGAGGAAACTTTGAAACAACCCAATGGTATTGTCGGGAGTAAAGACGGAAAACACTTGTTCGTAGCGGATATCAAGGATAATAAAACCTATAAATATGACATTGGGGAAAATGGAAAATTGATAAATCGTATTTTATTTGTGCCTCAAGGCTCCGATGGAATGGAAATAGATAATGCGGGAAATTTGTATCTAACAGGAAAGGGAGTAACAATATATAACCAAAAAGGAGAAAAAATTGGAAAAATACCTGTGCCTTCAAATTGGGTGGGTAATATATGTTTTGGTGGTAAAAATAGAAATATATTATTCATAACTGCTTCAGAGTCAGTTTATACGTTAAAAATGAATGTGAAGGGAATACATTGACAAAAAACTTTGTTTTGTTATTTTAACTAATACATTCTATTTATGATTTATCTGTTTTTAGTTTTAATTCTTTTGGCTTTAATGGTATATTTTATTTTGAATTTGCCTCAATTTGGTAAAGCCCCATCTAAGGAAAGACAAATAAAAATCTCTAATTCTAGTAACTTTCATAAAGGAAAATTTAGAAATCGGAGCATCACTCCTCAATTTGCGAAGGGTATTACTATGTTTGATGTAATCAAAAACCAATTTAAAAATCATCCGAATAGAAAGCCTAACCAAGCCATTCCCTCTATTCCTACTGATTTATCTAGTTTACCTTTAGATAAAAACGCATTAGTTTGGTTTGGTCATTCCTCTTATCTTTTGATTTTTGAAGGGAAGCGAATATTAGTGGATCCAGTTTTTAGTGGTTTTGCTTCTCCTTTCTCTTTTGCTATTCCAGCTTTCGAAGGATCTAATACTTATCAAGTCTCTGATATGCCTGAAATTGATATTTTAATGCTGACTCATGACCATTTTGATCACCTCGACTATAAAACCATAAAAGCTATAAAATCTAAAGTAAAATCTATAATTACCACTTTGGGAGTAGGGGAGCATTTAGAAAAATGGGGGTATGACAAAAGCCTAATTTCTGAGTTAAATTGGGATGAAAGTTTAAATATTGATCAAAACATTGCATGTATCGCTAAACCTAGTAGGCATTTTTCAGGAAG
>JANNWE010000162.1:0-5359 GCA_031414675.1 Cytophagaceae bacterium | reverse complement strand
CAATTGTGAAAACTGCCAAGCCACATCCATTGAAGGATAAAAGTAAGTTCCTTTAATGGTTGAAGCGGCCTCTTGAGTTCCCGACACACTCAAGAATACTTGTTTGAAAATATCAAATGCTAAGATAGAATACAATCTATTGGAACGAATATGATTGGTGCTGTTATTAACCTCAAAAGGCGCAACACCATTGTTGAAGGATTGAATCCTGCTATTAACTAGAAAGTTTTGGGTACCAGAAAATAATACATTTCTTTTTCTATCATTTATGTTGTAGCCCAAAGTGGCATTTAGTCCAACTTTATTTTTAATTAAATCAGGAAAATCTGCCCTAGCAATCGCATCGATGTTAATTTCTGAATTAATAAAGTTTTCATTTTCCAACCTACCATTATTAAAGCTGGCTGATCCAATTGGAGCAAAATAAACTCTTTTATCTACATACGTATCTATACCTCCACGCAAGTCTAATTGTAACCAACTTATTGGATTGATATTAAGATTGGAATTGGCATTAAATCGATTAACAACAGTTGAAGCTTGTTGCTCTTCTATCGTCCATAATGGACTATTAAACAATGGATTTATATTGTTGCCAAGATATCTTCTATACGTTCTTTGCCTTAAAGGACTAGCAACACCAGTACTTGAAACAGAGGTTCCTATATAAGGATTTTGGTTGAAATCTGGTGGCTGACGAAGTAAGCCTAAATATAAGCCCGCCGTATTTGAGTTTTGTTGAATTCTATTGCTATTGGTTTTAATGTAGTTAGCTTTAGTAGTGAGGTTAATAAAATTATTAAAAAATGTTTGATTATTAAATCTCATTGTAAATCTATCATAATTACTATTTCTTATAATTCCCTCTTGGTTTAAATAACCTAAGCTAAAGAAATTTGTAGTTTTTCCGCTACCCCCCGAAATAGTTAGGGTCTGATCTAGAAATGACCCCTTTTGAAAAACTTGATCAAAGTTACTTTGTTCAAATATTTCCGTGGAGTTTTTAGTGAGGATAGGGAATATTTTTGTTCCATCGTCCCCTAAAAAATATTCGCCTGTTGTATTTACTACATCTGCTGCCCCAGATCTAGTAGAAATTTTATCGCCCCAAGAGTTGGTGGCAGTAGGACTAAACCTGCCCGCTGCACCTTGTCCATAAGTAGTCTGCATGGGGTGTCTTCTATTTATTTCGTCTAATGAATAACTAGTTGCATAACTAACTTTCATTTTTTGATTTAACTTACCTTGCTTGGTCGTAATTACCAAAACACCGTTGGCGGCTCTTGAACCCCACAAAGCCGCAGCAGAAGCACCTTTCAATATTTGGGTAGATTCAATATCTTCAGGATTTAAATCATTTAATCTTGATTGTTGAGATACGCCCCCAGATCTTGAACTTCCTGAACCATACAAATTGTCGTTTGATAAAGGTACGCCATCAACGATAACTAATGGCTGAGAAGATCCACCGATGGTATTTGCTCCTCTAATCTGAATGTTCACCCCTGCACCTGGGTCTCCATTTGCACGAGCTATTTTAACACCTGAAGCCTTTCCTGCAAGACTACTTAAGATGTTTGCCTCTCCACTTGATTTAATAGCTTCTGAGGAAATACTAGAAGAAGTAGAACCTGATCGATCTTTTTTAGTTTTAAAGCCGAGGGCATTTACAACCACTTCTTGAAGATTAGTAACATCGGTACCTAGTTTTACATCCAAAAATGTTTGGTCACCGATAGCGACCACCTTTGGGTCGTACCCAATAAAACTAAAGGTTAATTCTTTAGCATTGTTAGGAATCGAAATAGAAAAATTTCCTTCTACGTCTGTAGATGTACCCACATTAGTACCTCTTACTGATACGGTTACTCCAGGAAGATTTTCCTTACTTGTTTCATCTTTTACTTGCCCTTTAATTGTCTTTTGTGCAAAACCAACAATTGCACTAAATAAAAGAACAAGTAAAACAGGTAGTTTTACTTTCATAAAATTAAAATTTAATTTGTTAAAATGATTAAGAAACGAACTGCAAAGGTACTATAATAATAAATAAATAAAAATTCTTAAAATAATTAAAGCGTATTTAAAAATAAATTGTTCACAAATTAAAAATTTTAGAATCGAAAAGATATAAAGAATAACATATTTCTTGTTATGATATAAAATTGAGGAGTTGCCATTGCTATTTTCAAATATATCTCTACTTTTGAATTTAAGTTTTTTTAATATTTCAAATTGGATTTGGGTCGTTTCAGAAAAAAATTTGCTTCCAGACTACCTAAAAAAAATTAGCATTAATCTATTGAATCAAAAAAAAGGGGAATTAGAAAATTAGAAGAATTTAGTCCCCTCAAATTTCAAAAAAAAGCTTGCCATTTATGGTAAAAAATAATATCGAAAAATAATTTTATAGTGAAAAAAATAATTACTTCCCTTCTTTTTGTTTTTTCTTTAGTTTTTACTTTTGCACAAAAACCCAAATTTGAAGGCCAAGCCACCAACTCAGAAAAAGTAGATACGCGAAATCGTGCTATTATTCCGCAATGGAGAGGGCAGCAAACCTTAGGAAACGTGACATTTGATAATGATTTTGATGGGGCAAGACTCAATGGAATCACTAAAAACAATGATACACTTTATACTGCAATTATCGCTGCGGAAAATTACCCCATTAACCCAAGCCCTTGGTATGCTTTTAAAGTAACATCAAAAAAACCTGGGTCTATTTGGATTCATTTAACCTATTTAAATGCTAAACACCGATATTATCCAAAAATTAGTAGAGATGGCAAAACTTGGCAAACCGTAGATTCTACAGACTATGTGCTAGAAAAAGACCCAGAGGCAAAAAATAGTACTTTTCAAGAAGCTGCACTTTCTGAATCAGCACTTGTACGCATAAAAGTGGATGAAAAAACAGTATGGGTCGCCGCACAAGAATTAATGACTTCTACCGTAATTGCAGACTGGACTACTGGAATATTGAGAAACAAATTCGTTTCGAGCGAAATCATAGGAAAATCGCCACAAAATCGTCCATTCAATTGCCTAAGAATTGGTGAAGATAAGTCTGATTCAAAAATAATGATAGTTATAGGTAGGCTGCATCCACCGGAAGTAACTGGGCAGTTTGCTTTACAGACATTTGTTGAAACTCTTTGTAATGGTTCAGAAGCTGCAAAAAAATTCAGAAAAGAATATACCGTTTTTGTGGTTCCAATGATGAATCCTGACGGTGTTGATAATGGGCACTGGAGACACAATACGGGAGGCATAGACTTAAATCGAGATTGGGCAGATTTTAATCAGCCTGAAACACAAATTGTTCGTGACTTTTTGAGAAACAAATTGAATGGAACACAAAGAAAGCTCTATTTTGGAATTGATTTTCACTCTACTTGGGATGATATTTTTTACACCAATATAACCGAAAAACCAACCAATATGGATGGTCTAATTGCCCAATGGTTTATCGAATTAGAACATAGCATTCCAGATTATAAAGTAAATGCCAGGGGTAGCAAACCAGGTACAGGAGTAATTTCTAAAGCGTTTTTTAACAGAGAATTCAATGCAGAATCTTTGGTATATGAGGTAGGAGATAATACTTCTAGAGAATTTACTACTTTAAAGTCAAAAACCGCTGCTGAAAAATTAATGCAATTGTCGCTAGAATATTTAAAAAAGTAATAAAATCGATTTCATTAAATGCTGAAACCCATTTTGTAAATTACTTTATGGTTTTAAGCTAATAATATTAATTTTTATGAAAACTTTAAAAATAGGTTTTTTTATTCTCTCCGTTTTTCTTTTTTCATTTTCTGATTCAAAAAAAACAAGCACTAAACCTAATATTATTGTTTTTTTTATTGATGACATGGGTTCACAGGACCTGGGTTGTTATGGTAATACATTTAACCAAACTCCAAACATTGACAAATTGGCAAAAATGGGGGTGCGATATACGGATGCATATTCCGCCTGTACGGTATGTTCACCATCTCGAGCAGCACTGATGACCGGCAAATACCCGGCACAATTACACATTACAGATTGGATTGCAGGCCACGTAAAAAAGAACGCAAAGCTTTTAATACCTGATTGGAAACTGTTTTTACCATTGGAAGAAAAAACGGTTGCAGAATACCTTAAAGAAGTAGGATATGCAACTTGGCATGTAGGTAAATGGCACTTGGGCGAAGGCAATAAATATTTGCCTACTAATCAAGGTTTTGACTTAAACTTTGGAGGTAGCAATTGGGGTCAGCCCTTGGGAAGTTATTTCTCGCCATTCAAAATGCCAAACTTAAAAGATGACGACTCGAAAGATTATTACTTAACCGATCGGCTAACTGATGAAGCTGTCAGACTTATTGAAAATCAACCAAATAACAAACCTTTTTTCTTGAATTTTGCTCATTATGGCGTTCATACCCCTTTGCAAGCAAAAGCAGATAAAATAGTAAAATATTCAAAATTACTGAAAGAAAAAGATCCTCAGAAAAACCCTATTTATGCGGCAATGATTGAAAGTGTAGATGAAAGTGTAGGGCGTATAATTGAAACTCTTAAAAACAAAAATTTATTAGAAAACACCCTCATCATTTTTGCAGCTGACAATGGCACTTTAATGAGCTCTGCAACAAGTTTGCCATTCAAAAAAGGCAAAGGCTGGTGCTATGAAGGTGGAACAAGAACTCCTTTACTGATGTATTGGAAAGGAAGTTTTGAAAATGGTTCAGAATTTAAGCAGCCTATCATCACCATGGATATTATGGCTACTATTTTAAAATCAGCTGGTTTGAAAATACCAAAAGATGTTGACGGTGAGGACATAAAATCGCTGATAAAAAATAAAAAAAGTATCGATAGAGCACTTTATTGGCATTATCCACATTATCATCAGGGCGATAACCCCTACGGAGCTATTAGAAAAGGAGATTGGAAGTTGATTGAGTTTTATGAAAACAATACTTTTGAGCTATACAATCTTAAAAATGATATTGGTGAAACCAAAGACTTATCAATGTTAGAACCTGAAAAAGTTAAAGAATTGAAAACCCTTTTAAACAGTTGGCGATTAAAAATGGACGCCCAAATGCCTACCCAAAATCCCAATTATGTCCCTTAAACTATTGTATTTTTTGGAAGGTAGATTTATGAAAACCTTTTTTTAGAAAATCTAAAAAAAGCATAACTAGTAAAGCTACTTAAAGCCGTTAACAGATGCCAAATGGAATGACCTTGGAAAAAAGAATGAGGGTCACAACCCACTTTTTGAACATCTAATGTCCGAATTCTAACAGCAATAATCATTAAAACAAGTCCAGAAATTGCCAAAATCAGAGACTTTTCTTTT
>JANNWE010000161.1:0-3095 GCA_031414675.1 Cytophagaceae bacterium | reverse complement strand
TTTATGCAGACTTACATAAATTACTCCACAAACCGTAGTAAGTATCATACTTAACACCACCACCCATTTAGTAGCAGTTAGCGACTTTCGAGAACTAAATACCAAATAGGCCAAATACACACTATTGATGGTATTGACAATACCAAAAGGCCAAGAAATACTAAATAGATGGGCAAAAACACTCGTTATAGGTAAAAAAATTATTATAAAAAGAGAGACACGAGACATCTTTTCTTTAAGTATCAACTCGACTATAACCAAGTTGAGAGCGGGGACAAAAGCACTTAAGGCATAAAAAACAAATCTGATTTTTTCGGCAGTGTACGAAAGCTCAATAAAGGAATTTATGGAGAAGGTTACAGCCATTATCAAAACAAAAAATGAGTAATTGGCAATAGTTCGTAGAATTTTTTGCGCAGGATTGAGCAGTGATAAAAGCCAAAAAAGCAATAGTAGCAATACTGCCGCCGTAAGCCAAATAGACCCATATACGTAAGACTCTTTGATTTTATATTCAACAAAGGTGTGGTAATCAGGTCCAGTAAGGCTAATAAAATCAACAAGATTGTCGGGTTTGAGGCGTATTTCTCGCTGGGTAAAAGTGGTTTCATAATCTACTATGTGCAAGGCGATGGTATGAATTTCGCCTACCGTTAGGTTGACAGGAATGGGGTGTTTTCGAGTTGGATTAAAAGCTTGGTAAGGATTAGTGTTTCCAAACGAATGAACCAACTCTCCGTCAATATACAAATCAGATGCTGCCCAGAGGTTTCGCCTAAATCCCAACGGTATGTCTAAGAAAGCAGAATCCAGTTTGATTTTGAGTCTAAACCACCCTTCTATTTTTCCTTTGGTGTCGGCCATTTTGGCAGTGAGTTCAGTGGGCTTCATTTTTTTCCAACCTACCAATTTGGTGTTTGGAAGGGCATAGTTGGGATTGGTTCCCGCCTTAAAAACCCAGCCGTCGAGAGGTGCCAGTAATAGCTGCTGATGAGTTCCAAACATTTCTGGTAATAGGCTCGCCGTAACATCTTGAGCAAAGCCAACATGCTTAATAAGTGAGAGCAGGAGAATTGTTATTAATCCTTTCATATTTAATTGGTTTTCATAGGTAAAGTAATAATAAACTCCGAACCGCCACCCTCAATACTTTCCACTTCCAAAGTACCCCCATGTCCTTTTTTCACAATATCATAAGCCAAACTCAGCCCCAGGCCTGTACCTTGCCCCGTGGGTTTGGTAGTGAAAAAAGGTTGAAAGATTTTGGCTTTTGTGGCTTTTGACATATCCAAATGATTATCTATAATCGAATTTATTTTATAAGAGACATCGGCTCGAAAAATTTTGTAACCAAAGATTTTAATCTGTGGTATACCAAAAAGTAAAATAAAGTGCCATAGGCACGAACTATATTCAGACCAATTCATTAAAAATATATTGTTCATTATAGTCTATATTAAATTCGTTTAAGTAATCAAGATTTTCCTCTTTGAAAGTTTTTATTTTGTGATGTTGTTCTTGATTCAGGAAATATTTATACACAGCATCAATTTGTGAATGGCTATAAGAAAATACCGTTGCGGCGGACCGCCCATACCCATCCTGCCACTCAAATCGATTAATAGTAAGTTGATGGTCATTGATGTATTTTAATGATTTAGCTTTTACCGTTTTCATTAATTCTGATATTTATAAAGATGGCTTTAAACCCAAAAAGCAGTGAACATGATCTTCAATACCACCTACTATAATTGTTTTGCATTTGGTTTCGTTAATCAGGTTTCCTATTACAGCAAAAAGATTATGTCTCCATTTTTTTTCTAGGATAGCATTTCGGTATTTGAATGCAAAAACAGTTTGTAGATAGACTTGATGGTATGTGTTTGCCATATTTTAATTTATTGTTTTATATGTATCGAGCCTACGGCTCTTAAAGTTATATATTTTTTTCATTTCAAAAGATTAAAATCCGTTGTTAAAATATTGGTCGATGCTACGCATCTTTTACCAAATTAGAGCCATAGGCTCGATACAATTTTGTAACTACGGATTTTATCCGTGGTATATCAAACAATGGATCAATGAGTGCCGTAGGTACGATCCATATACAATACAACGTAATGACTGTACTGACCTCATAAAGCTAATAAAATTAAAAACGTTGTCCCTTCTCCTTCCACACTCTCCACTTCCAAAGCCCCCCCATGCCCTTTCGTCACAATATCATACGCGAGTGAAAGCCCCAAACCTGTGCCTTGCCCAGTGGGTTTGGTGGTGAAAAAGGGCTGAAATATTTTGGATTTTACTTCGTCGGTCATTCCTGTGCCGTTGTCTTTTATAGCTATTAGCAATTGGCTATTAGCTTTTAGCTGGGTGCTTACTGTTACTTTTGGCACATAGCCAATTTCTCCTTTTTTGCTTCGTTCATTTACTGCCCAAAAAGCATTATTGATCAAATTCAATAAAACCCGCCCCATATCTTGTGGGATGACTTCGATTTTGGGTAAGTTTTCATCGAAATCTGTTTTGAAATCAGCATCAAAAGAATCGTTTTTAGCTTTAAAACCATGATAAGAAAGTCTTAAATATTCATCGGCTAAATGATTAATATCAGTCAAAGTTCGCTCGCCTGTGCTGGCTTTGGAGTGCTCTAACATGCCTGATATAATGCTGCTCGCTCGCTTGCCGTGATGGTTGATTTTTTCTTGGTTTTGGGCTAAATCGGTTGCTAAATCAAAGATAAGCTCTTTGTCTATTTCGGGTTTTTGTGCTTCTTCTTTTAGCTCATTTGCAATCTCAACAGAAACCTCCGAGAAGTTATTCACAAAATTCAAGGGGTTTTGTATTTCATGAGCGATTCCTGCGGTGAGTTCGCCGAGTGAGGCGAGTTTTTCGGATTGGATGAGTTGGGTTTGGGTGGATTTGAGGATTGATAAGGTGCTTTCTAAAATTGTATTTGCCTTTTGCTTCTGACGGTTGTTGCGGTAGAGGATAAAACCGATGATGGTAAGAACCGCAAGCACCGACAATAGGGTGTAGGTTCTGATTTTTGATTGCGTCTGTATTGCGTCCTTTTCCAAACTCTCTAAACGCAT
>JANNWE010000160.1:0-1595 GCA_031414675.1 Cytophagaceae bacterium | reverse complement strand
AACAATATACCCTAGACCCAAAATAATTCTATTTTGATTCATTAGGGTTTTACCTACATTATTTTTAGAAACATCCGTACCAATAGGCCCGATATTTAAAAAGATTTCGTTACCTCCAAAAATATTTAGGAGAGGTTGGTTGTCTTTTTTAATCAAAGGATAGGTGGCAATACACATATACCTAAATCTATTTCGGTATTTATACGCATTAATTTTATATTCTGTGGAATTAGGAACTAAAGAGGCGATTCCAACCCATCTGTTTTCGTCTCTTAACCTATTGTTGATTTTGAATTTACCAACCTGGTTTGTAAAATTTGTTTGTAACCAAAAATGATTTTCTGGAATAGGACGTTTATTTAATGCTGGACTGCCGTATGCAAAAGTATTATACTGAGTAAGTCCAAAACTACCATTTAAAGTTTTATTGATTTGATAATCGATAGAAGGTCTCAAAAAGTATTGTTGTTTCTGCGAAAATCCATTTGCATATCGCATGGTTCCTTCCAAAGTCAAAGATGTCTTTTTTGAAATCATCTTTTTGCCCACAAAATGGAGCCAGATGTTATTGTTTTGGCTCTGTGTTTGAGCAAAGCTTGTTATACTAATAAATAATGGAACGAAAAGTAGGAATATATTTTTTAATAATTTCACGATATTATTTTGAGTTTAATTTAAAAAAAGACCTTCTACTATTTATATTTTGATCAAATTATGCGCTCAAGGCACCATCGTAAATTTGAGCACGAAAATAAGTGAATTTTTAGTTTTATTCTTAGATATTTGCCATCCAAAAAAAATGGAATTTGGGCATAACTTAATAAATAAACGCTACAACGACAACACTTCTGGCCTTATGATCAACGATAAAGACAGCAAAGAAATGTAGTTTTGGCAATAATGCTAACACAAAACCAAGTAGGTACCTAGATCGAGATTTCTCCCTGCATTATCCTTTTCACCAAAACAAATGCCGTTATTTATTTTTAGCTTTTAGACAAAAAAAGTACAAAAGGTATTTATATACATAAAATCAGTTGAGAAATGGTTTCGTTGTAAATGCGCAATAATGTTTGTCACTAACTGTGAAAAAATATCAATTTTAAAATTTTTTCAATTGAAAAAGGCTTTTCGAAAAGTCAAAATCGACAAATGTGAAAGATGCTGAATATCAAGATAGATTTTTTTTTGAGGGCATTATCGACTTGGAAATCTATTATGTAATTTTAAAAAGAATATTTATACCGCAAAAGTTATATTTATTAAAGGCGATACATCAAAAAACATTGATAATACTTAGTTTTTCTGAATTCGATAGTAAAACCTATAAATATTGGCATTTAGTGAATCTACAGAAATCAAATTTATTGTTTTTCTACATCGGAAAAGTAATTTTTGTAGAATCTTATGATTTCCCCACTTACTTTTTTATGCCCTTGGGGGTTTAGGTGGTCATCAAGGAAAAAGTAGTCATTTTTAGTTAGAATATTTCCTAAATTTAGAAAATGTAAGTTTTTAAATTTTGCTTTCTTAGAAAATGCTTCAAAACTTTCCACTAAATTTTTGTCAGTTTTAAAGCCTCCCACATAAGTTAT
>JANNWE010000159.1:0-1772 GCA_031414675.1 Cytophagaceae bacterium | reverse complement strand
AATGCCACTAACATTCAAGGTACCGGACTAGGGCTGCATATTGTGAGCAAATACATAGAATTAATGAACGGCCAGATAAACTTTGAAAGTGAACTGGAAAAGGGTACCGAATTTATTATTACATTTAATCCTGCATAAATATTAAAAGCGAAAATTTTTTCTATGATACAATTATTACTGATTGAAGACAATATCGAGATCAGGGAAAATACTGCGGAGATTCTGGAACTCGCCGGCTACAAAGTGCATACTGCAGAAAATGGAAAAATGGGTGTAGAGATGGCACTGGAAAATAAGCCAGATCTTATTATTTGCGATATTATGATGCCTGTTTTAGATGGTTATGGCGTGTTGCACCTGTTAAATAAAAATGAATCGTTACAACATGTGCCATTTATTTTTTTGAGTGCAAAGGCAGAGCGAAGTGATCTAAGAAAAGGAATGGAAATGGGTGCAGATGACTATATCACAAAACCCTTTGCAGAGCTTGAATTACTAACCGCAGTAGAGCGTCGGCTTAAAAAAACCGAGCTGCTTAGGAAAGAATACGAAACTACAGCCGATGGCATGAAGCAGATGCTGAATGAATTTACAGGTAGAGATGCCCTTGATCATTTGGCTGAAGACAGGAGTATAAATTACTATAAAAAAAAGCAGCTTATATATTCTGAGGGTAACCACCCGGCAAGGCTCTATTACATTCAAAAAGGGAAAATTAAAACGTACAAGGTAAATGAAGATGGGAAAGAGCTGACGATTGGTTTGTACAATGAAGGGGATTTTTTAGGATATACTGCTTTGCTTGAAGAATCTGTTTACAAAGAATCTGCCGAAGCAATCGATGACTGTGAAATAGCTATTATTCCAAAAGAAGATTTTGAGTATTTGCTAAACAATAACAAAGAGGTAACCAGGAAATTTATTCAACTGCTTGCAAAAAATGTAACCGACAGGGAGCAACAATTGCTTGGACTTGCCTACAATTCGCTACGCAAGCGAGTAGCCGATGCATTAATTACCCTTCAGAATAAATATCACAAGCACAGTGAAGGTAAATTTTCTATGCACATTTCAAGGGAAGACCTTGCCAATATTGCCGGTACTGCAACCGAATCATTGATACGGACGCTGAGCGATTTTAAAAATGAAAAATTAATTGAAATTAAGGAGGGCAATATCATCATCCTTAATGAAAAAAAATTATTGTTGATGCTCAATTAAAATAAAATACCCTGTCTTCTACAACAGGGTATTTCAAAAAAAGGTAAAGAAAATATTACAATACAGATACCAGGTACTTATTAAATTCATTTTTCATTCTGTTGAAGTCTTTTTCCAAAAACTCCATTTCGTTGCGGATTTTTTTTTGTTTTTTTATCAGGCGATCTTCAATCGCTGCCTTTTTATCTGATACGATTAGCAGGTGCTGTTCCTGTTCTCTTACATCATGAGACATTTCATCTATAAATTCATCTTTTAGAATAAACTGATTTTGGAAATGTTCTGCAAGTGCAAGGAAATCCTTGTCTGTCTTGTTGTCCAGCACTTCACTAAGCCGTGTTTTTAAATGACTGTTTTCCTGCTTAAAAAAATCAAGCAGCCGCTCCCAAGCAGTGCATTCCTGAAGTACCTGATCCGTTTTATTCTTCTCCATCAAATTCCTTTTTATGGTAAAAAAAGTGCTATTTTCCATCTTACTAATTAACCGTTTTTTTGCTGCAATGTTTTATTGCTTAACACCACACTCAATCATATTTTTTTTATCTGCTCCT
>JANNWE010000158.1:0-1671 GCA_031414675.1 Cytophagaceae bacterium | reverse complement strand
ATATTTTTTTGCTCTCCTAAGTCTTTTTCTAGGTCATACAATTCGTTTCTACCGTCTTCCCAATAGTGAATAAGTTTGAAGTTCTCCATTTGGATTATAGAAGAAGGTTCCCCTCCTTGATTTCCATAATGAGGGTAATGCCAATAAAGTGGTCTTTTGGAGATGTTTTTTTGATTTAATAATTGCAATAGCGATACTCCATCTATTTTTTGCGAAGGTTTGGCTTTGGTGTTGGTCAGTTCTAAAATAGTGGGCAGAAAATCCATCCCAATTACCGGAGTATTTATTTTTTGGGCTTTTCCGCCAGGTATATAAATAAACATAGGCACTCGTATTCCACCTTCCCATTGATAGCCTTTTCCGCCCCTAAGTGGTGATAAATTAGTAGAGAAATTATCTCCGGAGACCACCCCTCCATTGTCTGACGTAAATATTATGATGGTGTTTTTATCTAAATTGTTCTTTTTTAATGATTCCAAAACCACCCCAACGGCATCGTCCATACTAGAAACTAGCCCAGCATAAATAGGGTTGTCCTGTTTTAAACGTGCTGGCAAGGTACGTTCCATCGCAAATCCATTTTCATTTAGGCCTTGTTTTTCCGTTTTATCTCTAAAATAGGTCCATTTCTCTTTTTTTGTTTGAATGGGAGAATGAACTGCATAAAAAGAAAGAAACGCAAAAAATGGCTTGTCTTTGTTCTTTTCTATAAAATTTGAAGTTTCTTTTGCCAATCTCATGTCCAGGTTTTCGCCATTGGGTCCATTGCTTATATTTTCCATATGATAGGGTGAAAAATAGCTTGACGGAGAACCTTTGTGGCTGCCTGCAATATTAATGTTAAATCCTTGATCGGTAGGATAAAAACCCTTATTTCCCAAATGCCATTTGCCTGCAAAGAAGGTTTCGTAATCATTTTGTTTAAGGAGTTCGGGAATAGTAGTAAACGCCAAGTCGAGTTGCTTTGCATACTGTGGAGGTAACACTTTGGTGAATCTATTTTGTTTTCTCCATTCAGTACCTTCTGGAGCACCTATCCAGTCTGTTATCTTGTGATTACTTGGGTAGCATCCTGACATTATACTTGCACGAGATGGACTGCAAACTTGACAAGCAGCATACGCTCTTGAAAAAACAGTAGATTTTGAAGAAAGTGTATCTAAAAATGGAGTTTCATAATATTTGGTTCCCATAAAACCTACGTCATTATACCCCAAATCATCTACTAAAATAAAAATAATATTGGGTTTAATTTGTGCATTTGCGTTTAAAAAAGTCAGCAAACCAAAGAAAAGAGCGAATGTGTATTTTTTCATTTTTAACAAAACTTGAATATAAAAGTATTTAAAGAATTAGCTGCAAAATCTAAATGTAAGTTAAGAATCTATTTAATTGAATTAACTTTTTCTTCCAGCCTATTTTTTGCTTTTAATAATTCTCTTATTATTTTTTATTTCCAAATAGCTTATTTCCATACTATTTATGAAATATAGCTTCATCTAGCTTATTTCTAAAATGTTTGTTTTTCTCTTAATTATCAATTCCAATTTAATTTATATAGAACTAAGCCTTAAAATCACATTCTTTTAGAATAATGTAAACATCAAATTATAGTTGATTTTGGTAAAGTATATATTTTAGGTTTAAGTAGTATTCTCCTAAAAGCAATGT
>JANNWE010000157.1:0-1528 GCA_031414675.1 Cytophagaceae bacterium | reverse complement strand
AAGTGGTAAGACATGGGATGAGGTTAGTGAACCTACAGCTTCCCTTGATGATATTGACGATGCCAGTTTAAAATCATACATAGCAGCTTCACTTCATGCAGGTAGAATTGCAGATGTGGAAGGATTAAGCAAAGCAGATTTGATTACCAAACTTCGCTTGACAGATGATAATGGTAACTTTAAAAGAGCAGCCATTGTTTTGTTTGGAAAGAACCCGGCGAAATTTTTCAATAATTGTGTTGTAAAAATTGGTCGCTTTGGAAAAGACAGCAGTGACATTAGATTCCAGGAGACAGTGGAAGGCAATATTGTTTATTTACTGAAAGAAGTGATGGAACAATTAAACCGGAAATTTTTTACCCGTGCCATTTCATTTGAAGGTATGCAAAGGATTGAAAAAGGCGAATATCCTATCGCAGCACTTCGTGAAATGTTGCTCAATGCACTGGTGCATAGAAATTACTTAGGTTCTTCTGTGGTTCAGATGCGTATGTTCGACAATCACTTTAATATCTGGAATGAAGGTGAATTGCCTGCCGGTATTAGTCTGGATTCACTCAAACGACAGCACCCATCACGACCAAGAAATTTATTGATAGCCGATGTATGTTTCAAAGCTGGCTACATTGATGCATGGGGAAGCGGCACATTAAAAATTATCAGCACCTGCAAAGAGGCAGGGTTACCCGACCCTGAAATTATTGAGCAGGACGGCGGCATATTGGTGACGCTGTTTAAAAATAAGTATAGTAATGAACAGTTACAAAAATTGGGATTGAATGAGCGGCAGGTAAAGGCGGTGCTGTATGTTTTGAAGAATGGAAAAATAACAAACAGTGATTATCAGGAAATGAATAAAATATCAAAAAGAACCGCAAGTAATGATCTAACCTCACTTGTTACAAATTTTAATATTTTTGAAAAATCGGGAACTTTTGGGGCAGGAATCTCTTACCAACTAAAAGGGCAATAATAGGGCAAATGGGGCAATGTCAGGGCAAAAAAAGGGCAAGACATTCGACTCAAACGACTCATGAAGGACTCATAATTGACTCAACTAGTAGTTGGCTCATAACAGAATAACAATTGGCTCAATTTATTGGCCGCTTCTATATCAAAAAGAAATATGGATGAAAATTTCTCTAACCAAATTCAACTCTTCAAATCGGTTTTCAAAGGTAGAGAAGATGTGTTTGCAGTCCGTTGGGAGAAAGAAAATAAGAGCGGCTACATGCCCGCCTATTTCTATGACCCATATATGTATCGGGCTCATAAAATAAAGGGTGGCACTTTCCAAAATTATAAAGACAAAACTTATTTAAAGCTATCTGATAAAGAAATTGCAAAGCACCTAAACGGCGAACAGCTTATTGGCATTTATCCTTTACTTTCAGATAACTCGTCATGGTTTTTAGTTGCCGATTTTGACAAAGAAAACTGGATAACCGAAGCCAAATCGTTTATAAAATCCTGTGAGGCTAAAGGACTTCCTGCATATTTAGAGCGTTCCCGTTCGGGAAATGGTGGT
>JANNWE010000156.1:0-1558 GCA_031414675.1 Cytophagaceae bacterium | reverse complement strand
ATGGAAGTAGTAGATAAAATAGAAATTGTGCGTGGTGCATCGTCGCTTCAATATGGCTCACAATTTGGTGGATTATTGAACTTTGTATTAAGAAAACCTGATATCTCCACAAGGTTTACTGTAGAATCACAGAACACTACAGGTAGCAATGGCTTATTTAGTACTTTTAATTATATCGGTGGTACCACGGGCAGATTAAGCTATACAGCTTATTACCAAAAAAGGTTTGGAAATGGTTGGAGAGAAAATAACTATTTCAATACTGATCATGCGCATGCCGAACTTAGTTATGCATTTTCGAATAAACTAAAAGTAGGTGCAGAAGTTACCTACATGACATATGAAAGCCAACAAGGTGGTGGTTTAACCGATCTACAATTTAAAGAAAACCCAAGACAAAGTCTAAGATCTCGCAACTGGTTTAGCACCCCATGGTTGGTGCCATCCATGCATGCCGAATATGTTTTTAACGAAAAAACTAAAATAAGTCTAAAAGGATTTGGAACTATAGCAGAAAGAAATAGTGTGGGATTTGTAAAAGCAATAACAGAAAAAGATGATTTTAAAAATAGGCAAGTTGATAGCGATTATTACACTAATTATGTCTCAGAGCTACCCTTTATTACAGATTACAATTTTTTTAAATTAAACAATACTTTAGCAGCAGGCTTAAGATATTTTAACGGACATATAGACAGAAAGCAACAAGGAAAAGGCAATATGGAAAGTAAAATAGATTTTAGTGTTGAAAATGAGTTTTTTCCTAGAGATTTAGACTTTTCGAATCTAAATAAAGCCGCTTTTTTTGAAAATGTATTTAGAATTAATAAAAAACTGTTGTTTACTGGAGGTGTAAGAATCGAAAGCATTAGTTCTACAATGTCTGGTAGACTTAGTACTGTAAATGAACTTCAGAGTAATTTAACCCCAATAACAAGAACTCGCAGTTTCTTACTATTTGGCGGAGGTGCCGAATATCATGTTAGTCCTCTTTCTGAACTTTATTCCAATCTTTCTCAAGCCTATAGACCGGTCTTGATTTCTGATTTAACTCCACCAGCTACCACAGATATCATTGATGAAAATCTTAAAGATGCACGCGGATTTAATTTTGATTTGGGGTATAGAGGCAAGGTGGGTAATTATTTAAATTTTGATATCGACTATTTCTATTTAAATTATAACAATAGAATAGGCACCCTAACTCAAGTTAATTCGGCTAGACAACGCTATCAATTTCGCACAAATTTAGGGCAATCTATCAGCCAAGGATTTGAAGGTTATATTGAATTTGATCCTATTTCTGCCATATTAAAAAAATCAAAATTAGGTTATATCAGTTTATTTGCCTCTCTAGCATTTATTGATGCTCGCTATACTGATTTTAAAACTACATCAATTTTAAACAATCAAATTATTGAAGGCAATCTTTCCGGAAACCGAGTAGAAAATGCCCCTAGAAAAATTAATCGCTATGGTGCCACTTATCGTAAAAAAGGATTTTCTGTTACATGGCAGCTAAGTGATATTGGAAAAGCTTTTGCCGATGCGTCCAATA
>JANNWE010000155.1:0-8593 GCA_031414675.1 Cytophagaceae bacterium | reverse complement strand
TCGATTTGGCTAAAGCTATACACATTACCTCGCTTAATGTAGGTATTTAATTCGGGTATTTCTTCTTTGATTGCCCTTGCAACAGCTAATAAAAAAACAGCTGATAACGGCATTTTTTGGGATGGAGGTGTGTTTTTTTCCGGAGGCACTGTTTTAAGAAATATCTTATTCTGGAAATCTGATGCATACACCACGGCTCTAATAGCCAAATGTATACAAGATTATATTTCTTTAAATATTTAGTTAAACGCTAAATGCTTTTCCAACATTTCAGGATTTCGAACTACTTTTTTCAAATACTTAAACAATTTTCCAGCATGAGAGGCATCTACCACTCGGTGATCTAATGCGGCTCCCAAAGTCATTATTCTTCTTATCGCTATTTGATCATTTACCACCCAAGGTTTTTTGCTGATTCCTCCTAACATCATTACAAAAGAAATATTAGCTGTAGGCAAAAGAGCTGGAAACCCATTGTCGAGTCCTAGCGTACCAATATTTGATAAAATAAACGTTCCGAAACTATTGGCAGAAACTCCAATAAACGGAATTGAAAAACCCCAGTCCATTGTGATTTTTTTAATGCTATTATAAATAATTCCTCTCAGCGGCCAAGGAAAAATAGAAAGCTTGTCTTTCATTTTCATAGTGGCATTTTCGTTGCCTTTTTTTGTCTTGGCTATTTCTGCGGAAAGTTGGTCAACAGCTTCGAATAAATTAAGCTCATCTACTTTTAACATTTTAACAGAACCCATTTCCCCTCCAGGCAGTAAAACACTAACTGTAGTATCGATTTGGCTAAAGCTATACACATTACCTCGCTTAATGTAGGTATTTAATTCGGGTATTTCTTCTTTGATTGCCCTTGCAACAGCTAATAAAAAAACATGCGTTAAAGTTACTTTAAGTCCTTCTTTTCGTTTTTTTGCAACATAAACTTCCAAATCTGTTATGTCAATTTCCACAGAGCCAAAAATCTTTGAATCGCTAGGTTTTTTATAAATAGTGGAGGCAGACTTTCGCCAAGGTGTATTCAATTTTTCTGTCAAAGCCATTTAATTTTAAACAAAAATAGAGAAGATTTAATAAGAAGCATAATAATTTGAAGGCTTTAGGCCCTTGTTAAAAAGCAAAGGAATATTTTCATATCGTTATAAAAGTAAGCTTGCTATTGGAAAAAGCGAATAGACTAAGTAATTTTTGAAATAGCTTTTCCTACTTTTACTATTGGATTCTCCATATTTTCTAGTTCAAACTCCACCGCTTTTTTAATAAGTTTTGCAATGTTTGAATTTTTCAAATCTTCCATTGAATTTATTGGCACGTGCCTAATTAATTTTCCAGTACCTTTTAAAAGTTTATGAGGATCATTCAATAATGTGCCTTTATTAAATCCTAGATTTAAGTGGCTTTTATAAATTGGAATCAGACAAAATGCATTAGAGAGTTTTTCCGAAATGGAGAAGACTGAAGTAAGAGCATGGGTATGATAAAGCAATTCGTTGCTTTCTGGATAGATATCCAAAATATATGCCCGCAAATTGGTGTAGAGCTCAATTAAAGCCAATTCTTTGTATTTAAGTAAATTAAAAAAATCTGGGTGAATTTCTCTATTCATAATTTTCTCTAATTCTATTTCATATTATGGCAATGCAAATGCTACAAATTTATTCCCTTTTTCAGTTCCTAACTTTGTGCCGCCACAAGCCAAAACTATATATTGTTTATTTCCAACTTTGTAGGTTGACGGCGTAGCGAAAGACGCTGCCGGAAGCTCCGTCTCCCATAGTAATTTCCCATTACTTTTGTCAAAGGCTCTAAACATTTTATCTTTTGTAGCAGCTATAAACAGCACATTTCCAGCGGTTACCACAGGTCCTCCGTAGTTTTCAGACCCTGTGCCTTTTATGCCTTTGGCTTTCAGTATAGGTTCGTCTCCTAAAACTATTTTCCACTTATATTGCCCTGTATTCAGGTCTATTGCATTTAAAGTACCCCAAGGTGGTGAAATAGCAGGAAGTCCTTTATTATCTAAAAACTTATTGTACCCAGTCATTTTATAAGGAATTTTAGTCCCTTTTGAATTTGTATTTTGGGAGCTCACCTCTTTCTTTTCTACATCATTCAAATATTGAATTAACGCTTGTTTTTCATCAGCACCAATAAAACCAAATCCTGGCATCATGCCTTTTCCGCTATTAATAAAAGCTAATAGCGCTTTTTGCTCATATTTCTTACCAATATTCAAAAGCGTCGGATAGCCACTTTGTTGATTTCCTTCCCGGTCTGGAGCATGGCAACTTTGACAATATTGTTTATAGGTTTTTTCTCCTAAGGGAAGAATATTCAATTTTGATGCGTCTTCCACTTTTTTCATGGTTTGAATCCATGCCATTTCATTGCTGTTTATGTACATTATTCCTTGTGGATCTACTGCTGCACCGCCCCATTCGCCTCCCCCATCAAAACCGGGCAAAATAACTGTTCCCTCTATGCTTGGTGGATCAAACATCGCTCTTTTATACCCTCTAAACTTTTGAATTAATTCTGCCCTATTTTCGGCATAAATACTTATATCTTTTTCTGTTAGTTCAAAAGACTGTCTTGCAAAAGGCTTTGGAAGAAGGGGTAAAGGCTGAGTGGGCCAAGAAAACTCCCCTTTTAATTTAGACTTTGGCACCGGAAATTCTTTTACAGGATAAATAGGTTTACCGTTTTTTCTGTCGAAAACAAATACATAGCCATTTTTGGTAATTTGAGCTAGTGCCTCTATCTTTTTCCCATTTCTTTTTATGGTTACCAAATTGGGTGGAGACGGAAAATCTCTATCCCAAATATCATGATGAATAGCCTGAAAATGCCATATTCTTTTTCCGGTTCGAGCATTTAAAGCTATTACTGAATTAGTAAACAAATTTGCTCCCTTACGGTTTCCACCATAAAAATCATATGCCGCTGAGCCAGTAGGCACATAAAGTATTCCCTTTGCTTTATCTACCGCCATTCCAGCCCAATTATTCCCCGCTCCTACTTCCTCATTTTTATATGCCTCGGCTGGAAAAGTTTCGTAGCCAAACTCCCCTGGATATGGAATAGTATGAAAGGTCCAGGTTAGTTTTCCGGTTTTTATATCAAAAGCCCTAATATCTCCTGGGGCAGCATCTTCGCCCTCCGACAGCCTTAATGGCATAATAATTAAATCTTCGAAAATTGTACCTGGTGTATTTGAAATTAAAAATTTATTTTGTGCTATTTCTGGCAATCCAGTATGTAAATCTACTTTTCCGTTATTACCAAAGCTTTTTATTGGTTTACCCGATTTAGCATCCAATTCCCAAAGATTAGGACCCGCAGTAAACAATATTCGTTTGTCTTCTCCATTTTCCCAATAAGATACTCCGCGACTTGTACTAGCCCAATTTTTCAATGGATCACCAAAACGCCAAATCTCCTTGCCAGTGCTTGCGTCTAAAGCAAAAGCTTGAACAGCGGCATCTACAGCATACAAAACGCCATCAATTATTAAAGGATTTACCTGCATTTGCCCAGAATCAGGCGTTGAATACTCCCAGGAAACCTTTAAATTTTTAACGTTTTGAGTATTTATCTGTTCTAATTTAGAAAAATGATTTCTATCAGCACCTCCCAAATACTCCGCCCAATCATTTTCAGAACCAAAACTTTGATCTTCAAAAACTGGGAAATAACTACTATTCAATATAAAAAGAGAAAGCACTAAAAAAAAGATGGGTACTAATTTTTTCATTTCTGATTTTGGTCTTTCATCACTTCTGTGATTTCATTTAATTTATTTACTTTAAACTGAAAATCTCCTTTTAGTTTATTCCTTATAATTTGAAGATTATCCAAGGTTTTTTGAATGTTTTCCGGAATAATTTCTTCTAAAATCTCTCTAAATCTTTTAGCAAAAGTCGGCGATTTTCCATTCGTTGAAATCGCAATTTTCAAGTCGTCTTTAACAACCACCGATCCCAAATAAAAATCGCAAAGGTCTGGCGTGTCTGCTACATTTATTAAAATGTTTTTGGCTTTACAGTCTTGTCTCACTTGAATATTAACTTCCTTCGAGTCTGTTCCAGCTATTACAATATTAATATTTTCTAATTGCCTTTTATGGTATTTTTCTTTTAGTATTTTAATAGAATGGTGTTTGGCCAACTCAAAAATTTCATTTTTCACAATTGGAGCAACTACTATAATTTCAGCATCTGGAGAATTTTTAACTAAAGCTTCTACTTTTTCTAAACCCACATTGCCTCCACCAACTATTAGAAACTTGAGGTAATTTCCTTTCAGAAAAATAGGAAAAAGAGAATTCATTACACTATAAATTTAAAAATTGGAAGGTTTAAAAAGTAGAAATATACGTTATTAATTTTTTAAATTCTGATAAAACTATTTAAAAAAACCAAAATCTAATTCTCTTAATGCATCGATTTTAAGAAATTTATTATTTAATACTTATTTTAATTTTATTAAATGTTCTTTTTACTTGTAATTAAAATAAATAATAAAATTTTTATATTTTATTGAAAAATACCGTAGATATAGCATTTTCTAATGTGTTTAAGTATCTTAGATTGAAATAATTACTTAGAATTGCATGGTTTTTAACATGAATTAAACCAATAAAACTTTCTATACCAATGGCTAATACGGACGATTACTTACCTTGCAAGACCTATTTGGATAAAGAACCTCACGGAAAGATTGAAAACATTACGAAATTTTTTGATAAAAAAACAGATAAGTATTATTTTGCTTTGATGGCAAATGACAAAACCGCTTTACTAAGAAGTGAAGGATATACCACCAGTAAAGGATGCGAAAACGGAATACTATCTGTTTTAAAAAATGTTGAAATTCTTGACAGGCTAAGCACTTTAAAAGAAGGTAAAAAATATTTTGTGATATTAAAAGCTGGAAACAATAAAGAAATTGGGCGTTCTTGTGATTATAGTTCCGAAGCTGCTGCAAATGAGAATATCTTACTTTTAACAAGTTTTGGAAAGTCGCCAAAAAATGTAGTTAAAGAAAAAAAATCAAGTGTTACTTCAAAACCTTCAGAAGTAAAATCAAAAGCTAGCTCAACAAATATAAAAGTAGGCACTAATTCCCCCCAAATTTCTAAATCTAAAGAAGATTCAAAACCTGCAGTTCCTAAAAATAGTACTAAAGATAATGTAGACAATACAGCAAAAGCTATTAGTACTACCAAAGAATTAGAATCCAAATTTGAAAAGTTGTTAACTTCATTGGATAGATATGAATTCGTAGATTTTTATTTGAATAAATCAAGAATTATCGACGCATATGGCATAACCGGCTTTACTAAATTTGAAAATGAAAAGCATTATTTTGCCGTATATAACCCTGATGGAAGTTTATATTTAAGATCAGAAGGTTTTGATTCGAGCGATGATAGAGACAATGCATTTGACCTTATGGAATCTGCAATTCTTTTAGAAGAAAACTATAAAGTTGAATTAATCGATAACGCATATTATGCTATATTGTTCGAAGAAAACGAATTATTGGCAATTTCTAGACCATTTGGATCTTTTATTGATGCCTTCGTAATTACACCAGGCGGCAGGCCAAGAGACCACGTAATGGGTACGATGTTTTAATACTCTCCGTAAATTATTTCAAAAAGGCTGGTTAAGTATCAGTCTTTTTTTTATGCCTTTTCAAAAAAATCATTTCTTGTTTTTGAAATAATTACTTAGGTTTACCTAAAATAATTGACTCCTACTCATGAAAAAAATCTGTTTAATTTCCTTCCTCTTTCTATTATTCAATTCTTGCAACCATCTTCCCGAAGTTGGCATAAAATCTCTAGGTTTTGGAGATGAAATCGAAGTTCTTCAAAATCTATTTTTTGAATTTGATGAGGAGCTGGTATTTGATGGCGACTTAAACAAATGGGAAAGCACGCCTTATCTAGATTTTGAGCCTAAAATCGAAGGCAAGTTTAAGTGGATAGGAAAAAAAGAGTTGGTTTTTTCCCCTTCAAAACCAATGCGATTTGCCAACGAATATAAAGCGAAGCTCTCAGAAAACCTTTTGAAAAGGAAAAAAGGAAAAATGGGTATAGATAAAAACGAAACCATAAAGTTTCATACGCCCTATTTGAAAGTAAAAGATGCTCAAGTGTATTTTGCGAAAAACAAGCAAAATCAGAAAGAGGCCAGAGTCCTTTTGGAACTAAATGGCAAATACGATGCGCACAATATCAAGGACGAAATCACGATTCTGGACGGTGACCGCGTGCTTGACTATAAAATGGTGCCAGCCGAAAATTCATCCAACCTGGTTTTGGCCTTAGTGGCTTTCCCTGAATCAAAAGAGGGAGAAATAACTGCCAACATAGAAGCCAAAGCCGATAATCCTCAAAAATTTAAAACTGCAGAAAAACTCGACCTAGATTATTTGCCAGCCGATAAATTGGAGATTTTAAAAATGCAAACCAGTTTCAAGAAACTAAAAGGCTCTATCTATATAAAAACTAACCAACAAATTGATATTACTCAACTTGAAAAAAATATTAAAATTGAGCCTGCAGTAAGATATTCAATTGAGCCAGCCGACCAGGGATTTTTGATAAAAGGCGAATTTAATCAAGACGATTTGTACAAAATCACATTGAATAAAAGCATTTCTGGGGTTTTAGGTGGCAAAATGGACGAAGATTATGAAGGAGAGGCATTTTTTGGGAAGGTAAGCCCATATCTAGAATTTACCAATAAAAACGCCCAATACATATCGAATGTTGGGAACAAAAACATAGGTATCAACATTATAAACATTCCGAAAGTCAATGTTTCTGTTGCCAAAATATACGAAAATAACATTTTACCTTTTCTAAAAGGCACCAGACGTAGCTATTATGGGGATGAAGAAGAGCAATATTATTATACCTCTGAAGCAGATATTTACAGTGAATTGATTTCATTAAAAAAAATTGAAACTACAGACCTTCCCCAAAAACAAGGTGTTTCAGTTTTAAATTTACCTTTACCAGACCAAACATCCAAAAGAGGTATTTATTTTATTTCTATAGAATCTGAAGACGAATATTATCGGAAAATCCAGAAAATAGTTTCTATTTCTGATATTGGTTTAATCACTAAAGTATCTCAAAATCAAGAAGATGTAATAGTTTTGGCCAATTCTATCATGCAAACAACTCCAATAGCAAACCTAGATGTAAAACTTATAAGCAACAATAACCAAGAAATTACAAAAGGAACCACAGATGCAAACGGAATGGTGGTTTTCAAAAACCTAAAAAAGAATAACCCGAATTTCATATTGGCTATGGTTACGGCAACCACAAAAGACGACTTTAATTATTTGCTTTTTGATGATACAGAAATTGAAACTTCTCAGTTTAATATAACTGGAAAAAACTTTAATGAAGCAGGATTAGATGCCTTTATTTATGGAGATCGCGAGATTTATCGCCCTGGCGAAACTATTAATCTGAATACCATAATTAGAAATAACAATTGGGAAACCCCGAGTTCCATTCCAATAAAAATTCAAGTTAAACAACCGAATGGCAAAGAAATAAGCTCACTTATGACCCAAACCAACCTGTCTGGTGCTATTAGCCACTCCGTAAAATTAGAACGGTCTGCTCTTACTGGTTTCTATAATATCGATGTTTTTACAGGAAATAATGTACTCATTGGTTCCAAAAGCATATCGGTTGAAGATTTTATGCCTGACCGTATAAAAGTGACAATTGATGTGCCTGAAAAAGTGGAACTTAATGAAAAAGTAAATGTGAAATTGCAAGCCAACAATCTATTTGGTCCTCCAGCAGCGGATAATAAATATGAGCTTGATTTTTCTATCAAACATAAAACCTTTCAACCAAAAGGTTACGAAAGTTTCATTTTTGGAATAGATGATCAAACCAAATTTGAAAACGAACTTCGTACTGGCATGACAAACGCTAAAGGAGAAGGTTTGCAAGTATTTGATATCTCCAACAAACTCGCTAACCAAGGCTTACTGGAAGGGAAAATAGTAGTTTCTGTATTTGATGAAACTGGAAGGCCCATTCACCGTCAAAAAACATTCGAAATATATACGCAAAAACAATTTTTTGGAGTTAAAATCCCCGCTTATTTTGTTGGAACAAACGCCCCTTTACCAATAGAATTGGCATCGGTCAATTCTAGTGGAAATAAAGTACCCGCAAATGGCAGCATGGACATTTATTTGCTGGAATACCAAACTGTTTTAGAAAAAACAGAAGAAGGCCTTCGCTATGTTTCAAAGAAAAAAGAAAAGCTTATCAAAAGCCAAGAATTGAAATTTGGAGGAAAAAACTTGATTCAGAATTTTATTCCAAAAATCTCAGGTGAATACGAAATAAGAATAAAAGCTGCCGAAGCGGACAGCTATGTAAGTTCAAATTTTTACGCTTACGGATACGGCTATAAGGCATCATTTGAAGTAGATACTGACGGAGAAGTGCAAATAGAAACCAATCAAGAAAACTATCTTTTGGGTGAAAAAGCCAAGGCAATTTTCAAAACTCCCTTTGATGGAAAACTAC
>JANNWE010000154.1:0-10998 GCA_031414675.1 Cytophagaceae bacterium | reverse complement strand
TCTTAATATCCAAAATTTTCTAATTTTACTTTTTTCTGTCTCCAATCGGGCTCAACTTTAATATATTGTTCTAAAAACACTTTTTTGCCAAAAAACTGCTCCATTTCTTTTCTTGCTTCAATGCCTACTATTTTTATTCTTTCGCCTTTGTGACCAAGTAATATGGCCCTTTGAGTGGAGCGTTCAACGTATATTTCACTTGATACTTTGATGATATCGTCCGTTTCTTTAAAAGCAGTAATTACTACTTCACAACTATAAGGCACTTCTTTTTTATAGTTCAAGAATATCTTTTCTCTTATTATTTCAGCAGCAAAAAATCGCTCAGGTTTATCAGTCAACTCATCTTTGGGAAAATATGGGGGATGCACAGGCAATAACTTGCTTATATTTTCTAACAAACCTTCGATTCCAACCTTTTGCAGTGCTGAAATACTCAAAATCAGCGTAGGATTAAAAACACTTTTCCAATGCTCTATTTTTTCTTGAATAATTTCTGGAGTAGCTAAATCTATTTTATTAATGACTAAAATGATAGGACTTTCGCATTTTTGAAGTTTTTGAATCACATCTTCTTCATCATACTTTTCATAAATATCTGTTACGAAAAGAATCACATCGGCATCTTCTAACGAACCATGTACAAACTCCATCATAGACTTATGCAGCTCATAAACAGGTTTAATAATCCCTGGTGTATCGCTATAAACCAACTGAAAATCATATTCAGGTGTTTCACCGTTTACAATTCCCATTATTCTATGTCGGGTAGTTTGGGCTTTTGACGTTATAATTGAAAGCTTTTCGCCTACCAACTCATTCATTAGCGTAGATTTTCCAACATTTGGCTTGCCCACTATACTTATAAAACCCGCTTTATGTTCTTTCATTTTACTATCAATCTATTATCTAACATTCTATTTTGATATTGCTGCAAAAACGCTTTAATATCGTGCTCTAACTTATTTTTGACGAGTGGCTCTTTTAAACTCAAATCTTTATTTAAAATCAAGTCGTCGACAAAATTATAAAATCCTGTGGTTTTATCTCCGTCAAACTTCAAAACATAATTTCCGCTTACCCATTGGTAGTTTCCAAAATGATTAATTACGAAGATTGGGCTTTTTGTACTAAACACATTATTACCAAATGCTAAAAATGGTTTTTTATAATTTAACAACCCTAAAACAGAAGGCAAAATATCTAATTGCTGAATACTATTTTCTGACTTTTTTTCTATTGAAAGCCCAGGCGCATAAAAAAATATGGGAACTCTAAACCAGCCTACGCTTTGTTTATAAGTTGGCAATGTGGCATGAGAAGAGGTATGGTCTGCAGAAAAAACAAAAATTGTGTTTTTAAACCAAGGCTCATTCTTTATTTCTTCAAAAAATTTTCGAATGGCCATATCGGTATATCCCAAAGTTTCATAAATAGGATGTGGCCCTTTTCTGAATTTATTCTTATACTTCGCTGGCACTTTGAATGGGTCATGGGAAGAAAGTGTAAAAACCGTACTCTGAAACGGCTGAGGAAAAGTGTTCAGCTTTTTAGCCATAAACTGCAAAAATGGTTCATCCCATATCCCCCACATTCCATCATATTGCTGTTCATCTCCAAATTCATTTTTACCAAAATAATAATCTACGCCTATTAAATTGGAAAACGCCTGAAAACCCATAGAACCATTGGCAGCACCATGAAAAAAGGAAGTATGATATCCTTCATTTTTTAGCAACTCAGGAAGTCCATTTAATTTATTAGTGGCATATTGGGAAAGCACAAAGGGCTCTTGAAAACTGGGAATTCCACACAATATGGAAGGAATTGCCTCAATAGACTTCTTCCCATTTGCAAAACTGTTTTCAGAATAAAAAGAATGTATTCTTAAAGAATCTAAAAAAGGGGTAAAACCTCCAGAGAGGGTATTTTTGTTTACTACACCTGATGCCTCTTCTGTATAGCTTTCAATAATAATAACGACCACATTCATGGGTTTAAATGGCTCATTGTTTAAAGAATCTGGAAAATGAATTGGTGAATAAATTTTCTCTAGGTCTTCTTTAAAAAAGCTAATTTTCGATTCTTTTTTCTTTCCTAAGGTTTTAAAAATGGTAAATGGAGTATTTAGCACCAATGCTATTTGATTTGGATCATTTACATATTCACCTGCGTGATTTAAGCCTATTGGTCTTGTGGCATGTCTAAGGTCCCCTCCTCTAAGGCCCGCTAAAATAATAAAAACACTCACAAAAGCTAGGTCAAAATGAACATGATTTGAAAACGTTTTGGATTTTTTAGCTTTAAATATTTTTACAATTTTAATAAGCACAAACACATAAAAAATCCAAATTAACCACACATACCAATATCTAACTATAAAACTTGTAAATAGTTCGGTTTTATTATTTATCTTGCTAAGCTCTTCAAAAGTAGCCCAAGTACTTCTTCTAAGATTAAATTGAAAATAAATAGAGTCAATACAGTTAGCCAAAATGCCTATGCTATTTGTAAGTACAAAAAGTAAATTGGAAAAAGCACTAAAAAAAAAATTATATTTAAATTTTCCGGGAATTATTTGAAGAAGTATATAAAGAATATTGAGATATAAAACACTAACAACATCAAATCGAAAACCGCCAAATAGGATTGAACGCCATTTGATTCTTGAAATCGGTCCAAAAAAATCAGTATTAAAGCTATAAAAAACTACCCTACTTAAACTAAATAAAAGCAATACCATAATCAACCTCACTATCATTATAGAAAAGGTTGATGATTTAATTGATTTAAAGATTCTTCGCATTTATTTCTAAAATTATCAGCGCAATTTAGTGATTATTTAAAATAGATTCTTACCTTTGCAATCCGATATCGATGCTGAGGTTCAAGATTAGTTCTCAAAACAATGAATTTTGAGATTTGAAATTTAAAATCGAGATTGTTATATCGCGGGATGGAGCAGTTGGCAGCTCGTCGGGCTCATAACCCGAAGGTCACAGGTTCGAGTCCTGTTCCCGCTACATTTTAAAGGTCGTAATCAATTGTTTATCAATTAGTTACGACCTTTTTTTGTTGGCTATTATTTCCCGATTGGATATGTAAAACTATTATTATTAATAATTCACATAGAATAAATGTCTCGGGAAATAAAAAAAACGAATTTAAAGAAAATCTAAAATTCAACCTTGCAGTTTGAACATTCAGAGTTTCTATTGATTTATTCAAGAATTTTTTATTCTTAAATGAAAATAGTATGAAAGGTTTCCGAATTAAGTACCTTAACAAAATAACTATTTATTTCTCTTTACTTGGTAAGTTAACACCAAAAAAAACTTCTTACTTTTTAATTTCTTGGGCCGGATTACCAAAAACTGTAGAATTCTCTTTAACATTAGCTATTACAACTGAGCCCGCCCCTACTCTCGCATTTTCACCAATAGTTACTCCTGAAACTAATATAGCACCACTACCTATAAAAGCTCCTTTTTTTATTTTCACTTCAGCATTAATAATAGCCCCAGCTCCTATCTCTACATATTCGCCTATTTCGGCAAGCACATCTATTACTGCATTGGCATGTAAGACAGTATAATTTCCAATTTTAGCACCATGATTTACTGCAGCACCTGCAGCTATAAGAATTCCATTCCCTATTTCAGCGTCTTCAGATATTACCGCTTTTTGATGGATAGCATTAACGGGCTGGGTTTTCCTCCTTTCTAATAGCATTTTTACTATTTTCTCTTTTTGTATTTTATTTTCAATAGCTACAAAAGCTTCTGTTTTATTACCTATTATCTTCAAAAAACCATCATCAAAAGGATCTCCTAAAATTAAGACTTCAGAAATTTCAGTATTGTGCAGTTTTTCATTGTCATCTAAAAATCCATAAATCAGGACTTCATTACTACTAAAACAATCTAATGCTATACGTCCATGTATGTTGGCACCAAAAATTACAACTGGGTTATTCATAAATCTAATTAAATTGAACAGCAAAATTACATTCAATAAATTAAAATCTATGTGGTTTTTATTTTATTTAAAAAGTATCTTTTCCAAAGCCTTATCTGTTAAAAAAAAGAGGTAGGAACGTGGGTTTTTATAATATTAAATTCCTTTTTAAGTTTAAGTATCCTTTTAAAACAAAGTTATTTATTACACAGGTATGAGCAAGTTATTTGAAATAATTAAATTGTTTTAAATTACTTTAAATTGGCCTTAAATTTTTTAAATTCTGATTTATAAATATTCGAGGCCACTTCGAAAAGAATATTAAAAGCGAAAGGCATTTGTTCAGAAACGACCCCTCCATATATTGCAAAATCAAATTCTTTTAACGCCTCATCCAGTCTCTCAATAGGTTTATTTAAAATGATTTCTTTAGTAGTCATAGTAGAAAATGGAATATTCTGAAGGTATTCTAAATGGTTCTTCCATAATATTAATCCATTGCCAATACTTATTTTGTCTTTAGAACTTTTTGCTATTCTCTTGAATTGAGTCACAAATTCCTTATGTTTTTTATAAAACATTAGTATTTTAAATTGATTCATTATAGCTTTTCCAAATACTAAAAACAAAACAAAAAAGCTAAATAAAAATAATAATAAATAATAAAATGCCTTAGGAAAATTAATGTCTAAGGGAACTTCGTAAAAAGCTAAAGAAGGCTTAACCTCGGGAATCTTAAAATCATTTTTAGATACCATTTTTCTTAAATAAACGATACTTGGAGTACTGTAATATTTCTTTTTTGAATTTAAAGAAACTACAGGTAAACTTATTTTAAAAACGCTATCTATTTCAAAGGTCAATAAGGTATAAATTACACTATCCACACTTAATTTACCTTTGGTTTTAGTAGGGAAATACTCTGTTTTTACTAATCTGAATGGTTTGAAATTATAATTTGAATCGGGAAAAACAAGATCAGAAGCATTATTATGTTCAAAAATTAATGCAAAATTTATGGGATATCCTACCAAAACACTATCTTCTAAGAATAATCCTCTTAGTTTTTGCCCTTTAGTACTGATAACACCAAATATTAATATTAAAACAAGGATTCTCATTTTCTAATTCTAAATAATTGTATGAGACTATTCACATAATCTGAACCCGATTCAATAGCTAAATAAGTGGCTTTGTTTTGCTTACAAAGTTTTTCCAATCTGGCTTTATTATCTTCAAACACATCCTTCAGTTCCCGTTTGAAAAAGCTCGAACTTGTATTTATCCATACCGTTTTCATAGCTTCTTTATCAAAAACTGGGACTATGCCTAAACTTGGTAAACTTACCTCTCTTTTATCATAAATATGAAGCACTACCAAGTCATGTTTTCTGGCCAGTGCTTTCAAATTATGTTCATAATTCTGATCAATAAAATCTGAAATTAAGATGATTACACTTTTCCTTTTTATTATATTTAAACAAAAAGCAATAGCTTCCGCCAAATTTGTTTTTAGTGATTTGTTTTCAAGTCTGTACATTTTAGAAATGATTGCGTAGGCCTGCTTCATCCCAGATTCAGGCTTCAAATACAATTCTTTTTCATCTGAAAAACAATACAAACCCACTTGGCTAGCCTCCTTTATTGCAGACAATGCTAAAACCCCGCATATTTCTTTGGCAGTATCAATTTTTAATATCCCTTCTTTTCCTACATCCTGGGAACCACTTACGTCTAACATAAAAAAAACGGTTTGCTCCTTTTCTTCCTTAAAAATCTTTACGTAGGCTCCATGACCCTTTGCGGTAGTAATCCAATCTATCGTTCTTACGTCGTCACCATATTGATACGTCCTCAAATCACTAAACTCCAAACCAATTCCTTTAAAGACCGAATTGAAATTGCCATGCCTATGAGAATTGACAGCTTTTCGGATCTTTATTTCGTATTTATTGAGTTTTGAAATAATGTCTTTCACTTAATTTTTAACTAATTTTATGACAGACTCTGCCACTAAAGTAATAATTTAAACTATTTTTGCCTATAATAATTTCAAAAACAATATTTTGATTAAATCTTGCATAAAAATACTATTTATTTATTTATTTACCTTTATTTCTTGTAAACAAGAAAAAACTAAAGGTGATATTTTAGATACAAAAACTATGGCTATTTTGATTTCACAATTGCAATATGCAGAGGCAAAAGCTAATAGAATGAGTTTTAATGGAATAGATTCTTCAAGGGTTGCCTTTAAGTATTTAGAGGCAAAAGTTCTAAAAAAATACAAAACAGACTCTTTAAGTTTTGTAGAAAGTTTCGATTATTATGCAAAAAACAAAAGTGACTTATTAAAAATATATGAGCTTGCTGAGAAATTATTGACGGCTGAAAAAGATTCATTAAATAAACCAAATAATGAAAAATCTGGTAATAATTCCAACCTATAATGAAATTGAAAACATAGAGGCAATTATACGTAAAGTATTTAGCCTTTCCGTGGTTTTTGATATTTTGATTGTAGATGATGGCTCACCAGATAAAACGGGGGATAAAGTAAAAGAACTTCAAATTTTGTTTAACAATCGCTTATTTTTAGAAGAAAGAAAAGGCAAAATGGGCCTAGGAACAGCCTATATACATGGTTTTAAATGGGCCTTGTCGAGAGATTATGACTTGATTTATGAAATGGACGCTGACTTTTCTCATAATCCATTAGATTTAGAAAAACTTTATTTTGCATGTAGCCAAGAAGAAAATGATGTGGCAATTGGCTCTAGATATATCAATGGAGTTAATGTAGTTAACTGGCCAATTGGACGTGTATTAATGTCTTATGGTGCGGGAATTTATGTTCGGTTTTTAACAGGAATGCCCATTATGGACCCAACAGGAGGTTTTATTTGCTATTCTAAAGAAGTTTTAAGCACTATTCCACTTGACCAAATAAGGTTTGTTGGCTATGCTTTTCAGATCGAAATGAAATTCAATGCTTACCTCTACAAGTTTAAAATAAAAGAAGTTCCCATAATTTTTACAGACAGAACCCTTGGACAATCAAAAATGTCAACCAAAATATTCCAGGAGGCGGTTTTCGGCGTTATTATGATGAAAATATGGAGCTTATTTAAATCGTTTAAACGTTAAAAATTATTTCTTTGCTTTCAAAGCATCCAATTGATCTTGCCTAACGGTCGGATATTTTATGCCCAGCTGTTCTAAATACGTTGGAAATTTACTCGGATCGTAATAGTACTTTTTCATTTCAGGTCTAAACGTTTCCATAATCTCTTTGTTGAGCTTTATAGCTGGTTTCTCATCTTTTGAAATTAAAGGCGTGTATTTTATCTCCTTAGTTTGAACAGTGTTGTAATATTCCCAAGATTCTTTTAAAATTTCAGGCTTCAGTAATAAATCCAAAATAGTCATGGCTTCCACTTTGGCTCCAGCGGTGCATCCTTTGTGAGCAATCGGTGTAGCCATTGTGATAGCATTTGCCCAATGGTGTCCTGGCATTCCTGGCATGTTAGAAGGATATCTCAATACAATGGTTGGCATTGACCATGATATGTCTGCAATGTCGTCTGAGCCGCCTTGTCTTAAAACTAAAGGAGAATATACAGGCTCAGAAACCGTGTCAAGTTTTGTTGCCAAACCACTTATTTCACTTGATTTTAACTCTATTTGTGATGCCTTAGCCAAAAGTTGATCTTCTTCAGACCATTTAGGTAAACCTACATTTCTAATATTTTGATAAGCCGCAGCGGCAATGGGTTTATTAAAATGACCTGGCCAAGCACTTCCTAAAATTTCATAAGTAAATTTTGTGTCCGTCATTATTGCAGCTCCATTGGCTATTTTTATTCCATTTTCAAACAAATTTTTTATTTTTGGGTAGGTCCTTTCTCGAAAATAATACCAAACGGTGGCTTTTGACGGAACAACATTCGGTTGGTCTCCTCCATCAGAAATAACATAATGCGACCTTTGGGTTGTTTCCAAATGTTCTCTTTTAAAATTCCATCCAATATTCATTAATTCTACCGCATCTAATGCGCTTCTTCCTCTCCATGGTGCTCCTGCTGCATGAGCAGCGGCACCTTCAAAATTGAATTTAACAGACACTAGACCTGTATTTCCAGCATCCCCCCACGATACCCCCAAATTATCGCCAACATGAGTAAAAATACAAGCATCTACATCTTTAAAATAACCATCTCTTACAAAAATAGCCTTAGTTCCAACTTGTTCCTCTGCCACACCTGGCCATAACATTAAAGTGCCTGGTATTTTTTCGCGTTCCATAATTTCTTTTAAAGCTAATATTGCGGTAATATTGAGTGATTGGCCCGAATTATGGCCCTCACCGTGTCCAGGAGCTCCTTCAATTATTGGGTCTTTATATGCAACGCCTGGTTTTTGGGAAGCTTTAGGAATACAATCAACATCTGATCCTACGGCAATTACGGGTTTGCCATTTCCCCATCTTGCTATCCAAGCTGTAGGAATATTCGCTATTCCTCTTTCTATTGTAAAACCATTTTTTTCTAATAGTGCAGTTAAATATTTGGAGGTTTCAAATTCTTGAAAACCCAATTCTCCAAAACTAAAAAGCATATCATTTATTTCCTGAGTGAGTTTCTGAGAATTTTCAATTTTTTCAACGACTTCTTTTTTTAAAAGATCTAAACGGTCTATTTCAACTGGCTTTGTCTTAGTTTTTTTCTGGGAAAAACCTTGAGATAAAAGACCAATAAAAAAGAGGGACAAAAGGATTACTTTTTTCATAATAAAAGAGGGAATATTTTTATCAAAAGTATTGAAAAAATCATCAAACTTTATAAATTCTTAAGTAAATTCTAAAAAATATACAATTCAAAAGTTTAATTCTAAAAAACCAATTAATTTTTATAATTTCGCACCTTAAAATCAATAAACTATATATGAAATTACCCTTAAAAAGAATTATTCTTATTTTTCTCATTCCGTTTATTTCATTTGCTCAAAATGGTCTAGATTATTATTTGCCAAAAACCACTACTTATAATAAAGCAATTATCACCCCAAAACAATATTTAGGATACGAAGTTGGTGAACAGCACGTTACCCCATACGAGGTATATGGCTATTTTAGAGAAGTTGCAAAACAATCTGACCGAATAAAGTTAGAAATTTATGCCAAATCATACGAAAACAGAGAATTAATGCTTGCAACAGTTTCTTCTCCAGAAAACCATAAAAATATTCTTCAAATAAAATCAAACCATCTAAAATTGGCTGAAAGTGAGTATTCAAGATCTTTAGATTTAAAAAAGATGCCAATCGTGGTTTGGATGGGCTACTCTGTACATGGCAATGAGCCAAGTGGACTAAACTCTTCTTTATTAAGCATATATCATTTAGCTGCTGCTCAAGGACCAAAAATAGATTCTATATTAAATGAGTGCATAATTTTAGTGGATCCATGCATCAACCCAGATGGTGGAAATCGTTTTGCAACATGGGTCAACCAAAACAAAAGTACCAATTTAGTGTCTGATCCCAACTCGAGGGAGTTTAAAGAAACTTGGCCCGGTGGAAGAAGTAATCACTATTGGTTTGATATGAACCGAGATTGGCTCTATCAACAATTGCCTGAAAGCAAGGGCAGATTAGTTAAATATTATGAATGGTTGCCTAATGTTTTAACTGATCATCACGAAATGGGTAGTGGATCGACCTTCTTTTTTCAGCCGGGTATTCCAGTTAGAACTCACCCTATGACACCTCTAAAAAACATTGAATTAACGGCAAAAATTGGAGAATTTCATGCCCGAGGATTAGATCAATTAGGCTCATTTTATTATACAAAAGAAAACTACGATGACTTTTATTATGGAAAAGGATCAACCCTTCCAGATGTGAACGGGGCTATTGGAATTCTGTTTGAACAAGCTTCCTCTAGGGGTCATTTACAAGAAACCGCTTTAGGAACCTTAAGCTTTCCTTTTACAATTAGAAACCAGTTTTCAGCAACACTTTCTACCTTGCAAGCTTCAAAAGATATGCGAGTAGAACTGCTTTCTCATATGAAAGATTTCTTTTCTGAAAAATCTTCTGATGAAGTAAAAGCTTATGTTTTTGGTGGCGGAAATGACCCTGTGAGAGTGTGGGAAATGGTGAATGTTTTACTTCGAAACAAAATTGAAGTTTATGGGCTTACAAAAAACGAAAAAGTAAGTTTAATAGATTTTGAGAGAGACAATTCATTTGTTGTTCCAATGAATCAAGCAAAACATCGTTTAGTGAAATCCCTATTTGAAAAAAGAACCACTTTCCAAGATAGTGCATTTTACGATATCTCGGCTTGGACTTTACCTCTTTGCATGAATGTACCCTTTGCAGAATCTAAATTAAATATTAATACTGGGAAAAAAATCGAAGAAAGCGTTTTCCCAGAAGGAAAATTGATTGGAGAAAGTAATTATGCATATGTTTTTGAATGGGATGGTTATTTTGCTCCCAGAGCAGCATATGAACTTATAGAAAAAGGGTACAAACTTAAATATGCAATGGAACCATTTAAGGCTATGATAGAAGGGAAACTAAAAACCTTTAGTTATGGTACTATACAAATAGAATGCCGTGACAAAAACCCGAAAGCACTTTTAGAAACTTTAGCAAAAAGAGACGCGGTCACTTTTTATGCTTTAAAATCAGGTCTTACTGTAGAAGGCATAAATTTAGGAAGTGAAAAATTTAAAGTTTTAGATAAACCAGCAGCTTTAATGATAGTGGGCGATGGGGTTGACAATAATGATGCTGGTGAAATTTGGCATTTATTGGATCAAAGGGTAAACTTTCCTTTAAGTCATGCGGATGTAGCTTCAGTAAATAGAATGAATCTGGAAAAGTACACGCATATTATTATTAATCAAGGAAGATATCCCGATTTATCTGAAGAAAAAATAAAAGGTTTTATACAAAAAGGTGGGGTAATAATAGCCCTGGGTGATGGAGCTGCTTGGCTTTCTCAAAAGAAAATAGGTTCGGTATCTGTGA
>JANNWE010000153.1:0-3462 GCA_031414675.1 Cytophagaceae bacterium | reverse complement strand
TTTCTTTTTAGGTTAAATTAGATAAAAATAGTATTTCTCTTTTAGGTATTTCAATAAAACATCTAAATAGTGTAATGTTGTGTCGGTATCACACAATTAGATTATTTGATACGATAAGCACAGGAAATTATGAAAAAATATCCGCATACTACACGCCTTTTGGTTGCCATGGATTGCATAGTATTTGGCTTTGATGGAGACGATTTAAAAATGTTAATTATCAAAAGAAACTTTGAACCAGAAAAAGATAAATGGTCATTAATGGGTGGTTTTGTGAATCAGGAAGAAGATTTAAATGTAGCGGCCAACAGAATTTTATTTGAATTAACTGGCTTAAAAGATATTTATTTTGAAGAATTACAAACTTTCGGAAAGGTAAATCGTGACCCAGTTGAGCGCACTATTTCTATCTGCTTTTTTGCATTGATAAATATTTTAAAATACGATCAAGGCCCTGTAAACGAACACAATGCACATTGGATTTCACTTAAAAATAGACCAAATTTAATATTTGATCACAACGAAATGGTCGATTTAGCTTTGGAAAAACTTCGGTATAAAGCGGCTCTACATCCAGTAGGTTTTGAGCTTTTACCAGAAAAATTCACCATACCCCATTTGCAAAAATTGTACGAGGCCATTTACGACACACCGGTAGATAGAAGAAATTTTAGCAGGAAAATACTTTCGACAAACTTGTTGATTGACACAGGTGAAAAAAATGAAAAATCACTTACGAAAAAAGCCATTTTATACAGTTTAGACCAAAAAAAATACCAAAAACAGTTCAATGCTTTCCATTATTTTATATCAGATTTTAGCAATGCAAAATAAATATACTACAGAAGTAGATTTTGGAACGGATTCGGTGCGAGCTTTAATCTTAACTACACAAAATGGAGAAATGGACTGAACAGCTACGTATTATTATTTCCAGTGGAAAAAGGTCTCTATTTTAATCCTGAAATCTCGCACTATTGCCAAAATCCATTGTATTATTTGAAGGATTCCCATCCTAAGATTTTTTTAAGAAATCAGTCTATAAATACCTCAATTCTAATTCAAGCAACAAACCTACGAAAGTTTAATGTATCAATTTAAAGATTTATGATTAGGTAACTTTTTCACCTAATTTCATTTCCAATTTGCTTTTCTCTAATTCGACAGCTTCTTTTTTTAACTGTCCATAAGTGAACGGGGCAAATAGTAAACCAAAAAAAGATTTGGGATAATTGGGCATTTCTTCAATTCCAATATCATCGCTGGGTTGCTGGCCTTTAGGTAAATAGAATGTTCCAAAAAGGATATCCCAAAATATTACATCACCACCGTAATTGGTATGCCCAATAACATGACTTTTGGAATGATGATACCGATGGTTTTTGGGACTTGAAAAGATATAGTCAAATGGCCCTAGAATTAGATCCAAATTGGTGTGTTGGAATCTTCCGATGGTTCGTCCAAGTAAATTTGTAACAAACACTATTTCGGCTGGGGCTTTAATTAGTGCAAACGGAATTACCCATATTAAACTTGAAACTAAGCCTTCAAGCGGGTGCGATCGCGTGCCATTGAACCAATACAATCTTTCAGAAGAATGATGTACCGCGTGCCAACGCCACATAAATTCATTAGTGTGCATCCAACGATGATACCAGTATCTGAAAAAATCATTTACAGAAAGCAAAATTAAAACTTGCACAACGGGGTGAAGTTGGATAGGCCAAATTTGTTTTCCTATTTCTGGTGAAATTTCTTGGACAATCCATGCCGTTGCTGCTATTCTAAGGGGTTTATTGAGGTAATCTCCCCAGAGTTTTCCACCAAAAAACATAAACCAATCCGTTGGCAATTCTTTATCATCAAGCCAACGCTTGCTAAATGGTATGAGCCTTTCAAGGGGAGCGAAAATCAAACCGAAGACCAAAAACATCAGAATAGTATCCGTAAAAGTTTTAAAAGTGATGCCATTTTCAACCAATTTAAAACCAATAACAAAAGTTAAAAACATAAAAATAGGGTAGATGGAAACCTGCAAAAACTTTTTGAAAAGCGTTCCTTCAATCTTTTCAGCTAGTGGGTCAATTTTTGACAATACGTATCGAATTGGAGCCAATAAATAGCGATGTGCGGTCATTTCAATTGGTCTAAAAAGACCCGTCAAGAAAAGCTCAATTTTCCTCAATGTTTTCATTTATTTAGGGTTGTTTTTTAAACATAAATATACTACTTTATTTCTTCTTTTTCAAAATCTGATTCATTAACCCAAGCCAATTTAAATTTCTCGCCTTTCATAAAGCGCTCATAAAAGCCATTAATATCTGCCCCAGGATATTGTTCATACAAATGCCCATAGCCTTGCATCCGCAGGTCACCTTGTGCGAGAAGCCTTGCCTCCATTTCTTTTTGCATATCCTTTTTGATGGCTTGATAGGTAGAATTTTGCGCTAAGTTTTCTACACAATCAGGGTCTTTGCTGAGGTCGTACATTTCTTCGTTAGGGCGTTTGCCAAACGATAATTGCCAATAGTATTTGTCAATTCCTTTTCTTCTATTGTTCAAAAGCATTGTTTTGGTGGCTCCTCCATCACAATTCAAATATCCCGTTTCAGGGTTACAGGCCGGCCAACGGTCGGGTTCGTAGTTTTTTAGATAGAGAAAACCGTTTTTATGCATGCCTCTTACGGGATACCCTACATCTTTGGGGCGGCCATAATCATGGCGTTCTTGCCCTACCAATTGAAAATTCCGAGCAAGGTCTATTTGACCACTTTTGGTAGAATTGAAAATGTTGAATAGACTTTTTCCTTGCATAGGACGCATACCTGATTCTTTGGGTGTAATTCCAGCGGCCTCTAAAAACGTAGGGGCGAGGTCGGTCATGTTTACATAATCGTTAACAATTCGGCCTGGGCTATTAATCCCATTTTTCCACATAATGGCAAGCGGAATATGATTGCTGTTTTCGTATTGATTACCCTTTACTCTTGGAAAAGGCATGCCGTGGTCTGATGTGAAAACTATCAAGGTGTTTTCTAATTGTCCTGCATCTTCTAGGGCTTTAAGCACTTTCATTACATGGCTATCCATATATTCAATTTCCATGGCATAGTCTAACAAATCATTTCGGGTAGTGTCGGAATCAGGGTAGTATTTCGGGATTCTATCTATCATTTCCAGCTTTTTTCCCGCTTTAGCAACACCACTGCCATACTCGTAGGCACGATGAGGCTCAATGAAGCCTACCCAAAAGGCCCAAGGTGCACCCTTTGATTCTTTCAGAAATTTTGAAAAATTGCCCGAATAGTCGTTGTTTGAAATCTCTTGGGTGGGGGGTGTAGTTTTTAAAACTGAAAAATCTTTGATCAGCAATTCACGTTTGCTGCCGTCTTCTTTCAAAACTTTACCAGGCGCATACCCTTTTCCAGTATATCCAACAAAATACCCGTTCTCATTCAAAAC
>JANNWE010000152.1:0-12811 GCA_031414675.1 Cytophagaceae bacterium | reverse complement strand
CATGGGTTACATAATTGGGACACTACGGTGCTATTTGAAGAAAAGAAATTTATTGAATATTGTCTTTTTTTAGGAGAAGAAATGCATTGGTTGGGACAGATTAAAAGAGTTGAAGCCGTTTCTAAACCCTTTCTTTTAAATGGGATACGATTAGCTAATAATCTAAAAATTATTCCTGAAAAAAATAATCAAAAGAAAGACGAGATATATAAGAACTACTTAGAACTTGAAGGCCTTTCAGAAAGGATAAATAAACTTCAAAGCTACACCCTTGATAAACATGGAAACACGATTATTGAAGATGTTCCTTTTACAAGAGAAATAGTTCCGGGTTCAAAAACTGATAATATAACCCGAGAAATTTTAGAAGGAGAAAAGGGACCACACATTGGAGCATTTTTTGATTTAGACCGAACACTGATTGACGGTTTTTCTGCAAAGGATTTTGTTAAGTCTCGTTTAAAAAGTGGCAAATTTTCCTCAAAAGAGCTTCTCAGCCAGTTTTCTGGGGTGCTTTCCTACGCCACTGGTGGAGGAAACTTCGCAAATTTGGCAAGCATAAGTGCCAAAGGAGTAGAGGGTTTGCCCGAACAGGTTTTTATTGAATTAGGCGAAGAGGTATATCAAAATAAATTAGCCAATTCGATTTTTTCAGAATCTCGGGCATTGGTAGAGGCACACCTTACTATGGGACATTCGGTGGCTATTGTGTCAGCAGCCACACCTTACCAAGTAGAACCCATAGCAAGAGACTTAGGAGTAGAGATAGTAAAATGCACTAGAATGGAAGTTGAAAACGGGCTTTTTACCGGAAAAATAATTGAACCAGCTTGCTGGGGCGAAGGTAAAGCCATTGCGGGAAGAGATTTGGCAGAGCAGCTAAATTTAGATATGGGGAAAAGCTATTTTTATACAGACAGTGCAGAAGATCTTCCACTATTAGAGATAGTTGGCAAGCCAAGACCGATAAATCCAGACAGTAAATTATCAATTTTGGCTTTTCAAAACGATTGGCCAGTGCTTAGATTTTCGGAAGCAAATACCTCAAAAATTAGTAATTTGGTAAGAACGGGAGCCGCAAGTGGAGTTTTTGTTCCTGCTATTTTAAAAGGAATTGCCAATGGAGTTTCTAAATTATCCTGGATGGAAGGGGTGGAGTCTATGTTTTCAACAATGGGAGATTTGGGAACCGCTATTGCAGGAATAAAATTGGCGGTTAAGGGCGAAGAGCACCTTTGGTCTAGCAGACCAGCCGTTTTTATATTAAATCACCAAAGCAATGCGGATTTTCTGATTGCCATAAAATTGATAAGAAAAGATGCAAGAGGCGTAGCAAAAAAGGAATTACAAAAAATGCCTATTATTGGTCAAATGTTGGAGGCAGCGGGTACCATATTTTTGGATAGAACAGCAGATAAAGAAAAATCTATTGCAGCACTTAAACCTGCTGTAGAAAGTTTAAAAAGTGGTATTTCGGTGGTTATTTTCCCGGAAGGAACAAGGAGCTATGATTATACTTTGGGTAAATTTAAGAAAGGGGCTTTTCACATGGCTATGGAGGCAGGAGTTCCAATAATTCCTATTGTTTTGAAAAATGCTCATGAAGCAATGCCAAGGGGGAAAAATGTTTTTAGTCCAACTCTAGTACAAGTTGTGGTGTTGCCTCCGGTACATACACATGACTGGAAAAAAATCAATCTGGATAAGAAAATTGAGGAAGTAAGAAATCTTTTTTTGAAAGAGTTAAATCAAGGGTAGTCTGTTATCTGTTGTCAGTTTTCTGTTCTCTGTTTTTAGTTCTAGGTTTCTTTTTTTTGCTTGATTAGGATAGTTTGATTTGTATTTCGAATTATATATTATTAGAGTAGCGGGCGGTTTATAAAAACAAAATATATAGAAATGACATTAAAAGTGGGATTAATTGGTGGGGGTTCGTGGGGAACCACGGTGGCTTCATTGGTTTCTAGGAATTGTCCAACTACACTTTGGGCTAGAGACCTTCATACCGTAGAAGACATAAACAAGAACCACCGAAATGAAAAATATTTAGCCGGCATAAATTTACACGAATCCTTAAAAGCAAGTGACTCTTTGAAAGAAACGCTGCAACATGCAGATATTGTGATTATGGGTGTGCCAACCCAGTCCAGCAGAAATGTATTAGAAGAAGCAAAAAAATATATTAGACCATGGGTGCCTATCATTAGTCTTTCGAAAGGACTGGAACAAGGCACCAAAATGCGGCTGACTCAAATCATCGAGACGATTTTGCCTGGTCATCCTGTAGGAGTGTTAACAGGACCCAACTTAGCCAAAGAGATTATGCAAGGGCAGGCCGCAGCCGCAGTTTTGGCAATGGTAGATACAAGCATTGCTCATGCATTACAGAATGTTTTTAGAACAGGCCTATTTAGGATTTATACCAACGACGATGTAATTGGCTGCGAATTGGCGGGGGCCCTAAAAAACGTAATCGCCATTGCGGTTGGAATGGGCGACGGTATGGGTGCGGGTGACAATACGCGTTCGGCAGTTATTACTCGGGGCTTGGCTGAACTTACTCGCCTGGGAGTTGCCATGGGAGGACAACCGATGACTTTTGCGGGACTAGCGGGCATGGGTGACCTCATCGCTACATGCACTAGCCCGCTCAGTAGAAATCGCTATGTAGGTGTGCAATTAGGCATGGGCAAAAACATCAATGATATAATTAGCGAAATGTCGATGGTGGCAGAAGGAGTAAAAACCAGTTCGGTAGTAATAGAAATTGCTAAAGAAATGGGAATTGAAATGCCAATAGCCAACGAAGTTTATAAAGTTGTAAGTGGTCAAACCAACGCCATGGAAGCTTTTAGGGGACTGTTAAAGACCAAAACGAGGTCAGAGTCTGATCCGGGTTGAGAAATAATCTACTATTTTTATTTGATTAGTAAGGCGGAATAGCTATTGTTTTTGCTCAAAATCATAGCGTATGAAAAAGTAATTTGTCATATTTAACTCCTTATTATGAACACATTGGCTTTTTTTATACGCCACCTTTCATTTACATGCTATCAAATCTAAAGTTAGAAAGGAGAATAAATGATTTATTTATTCTTCTTTCTTTTCTATCTGTAACTTTTCTGTAACTTCCGCATTTTAAATTTGTATTATAATTAATAATAAAAACAAATTTTAAAAGACAATATTATGGAAAAGACAACAACAACAAAAAAGGCAGTAGCAAGTACTAAAGTAGAAACACCTAAAACAATTGGAAATCAATTGGCAACATCGGCCACCACTATTGTGGACGAAATTAAAGAAGGATCAAAAGAAATAAACGTTTTAATGAAAAAAGCGGTAAATCAGATTACTGACAAAGTTGAACTAACTGAAGGGGTTGACAAAATCAAAGATGCTGTAAAAGTAATAAACACTCAAGTAAAGGAAACGGCAACCGAGATTCTTTCAGAAATGAAAGATACCGCTAGCGACATAAGTGTAGTTGCTACTAAGAGCGCTAAAGAAATAAGCACAAAAATGACTTCAGATCTTAATGAAGGAGTAGAAAATGTGAAGGCAATTGTTAAAAATGCGGAGGCGAGAGTAAATGAAAATGTAATTGAAATGAAGAAAAACACAGTGAAATTGGCAAATGAAGTAGTTGAAAATCTTAAAATCAATGATAGATTAACGGCATTAAAAGGAGCAGTAAAAAATGCTAATAAAGCGGCCTTGTCAAATACAATAGAATTGATTGAAGGTATTGAAGAAAACGGAACAGAATGGCAGAAAGTGGGGGAGAAGGCAATAAAAAGTGGTTTGAAATTAGTGGAAAACAATACAGAAATGATGTTTTCTACTTTAGAGGCAGTAAAAACACATTTTGGAAAAGCTACGAATCGTTTTAAGAAATTAGTACAATATTAAATGGTTAGAATTAAGGGTTAGATAGCAAAATTGCCTCCTGTTTTACGGGAGGCAATTTTTTTACCCTTTCTTATTTTCTAGCATTTTGCCTAAAATTTTGGCCAAGCGCATGGCGTGATCAAAGTCGCCATCTATTTTTAAGCGGCCTTGAATAAACGCAGTTTGAACATCCAATTTTCCTGCGGCAATTTTCACTAAATGTTCTTCTTCTACTGTAAATGTTGCATTTGGCGACTCGGCTTTACCCGCCACAACAGTTCCTGGATACTTGCTGATGTCTACAATCCAAGCCGAATGAGTGTCATTTTTAACATTAAACTGAAAAACGCCACTTTTGGCTTTACCGTTATCGGGCATTTTTTTAAGAAAATCGCCAAGGTCTTTGAATAGCTTGTCTGAGGCTGGTTTTACTATTTTTTTTGGAGCAGCTGTCTTTTTCTTCAGCTCCTGATTTAAAATAGCGGCTTCTAATTCATTGGCAGAATCTAAAATATATTTTGTAAAAACATCTAAGTCTGGCATGGAATTCATATCGGAAATTGGACTTATAGTCACATGACCGTCGTAACTTAATATGGTAATAATTAAGCCCATTCCATCTATGATTGGTGCAGAGCCCATTACGGTTAACATTTTGTGGCCGTTGATATAAAGCGGTATTTTTGGGCCAGGAACATTGGTTATGGCCACATTGAAAACAGGTCGGTGCATTTCTGAAATTTTAAATTTTGAGTAGAGCCGAGCCGCTTGATTTGCTATTCCAAAAGGAATTGATTCTGCCATGTTAGCCAAAGTCTTAGCTCCCATTGCACCTTGATAGGTTTTACCTCTATTTGTATTTTCTTGAATCGTTTGTAGTCTCTCAATGGGGTCTTCAACATTTGTGGCAATTTGAACGAGCATCGCGGAAAGCTGATTGTCTAAATTTTCTTGTTCTTTGGTACGCGTTGAAATAGGAACCATAGCCACCAAGGATTTTTCAGGAAGTTTGCCTTTTTCTTTTAAATATCGTCTTAATGCCCCAGCGCAAATCGACAATAATACGTCGTTCACAGTAACGCCCATAGTATTTTTTAAAACCAAAATCCTTTCCAATGAAAGTATTGCCGAATTCCATTTTCTTCGGGCAGCAATTATACCGTTTAATGGGGTGTTTGGTGCCGTAAAAGGTGTAACCGGTAAGTCTGCTTTTTGAATTCTAGTTAAAAAACCTGCTTTTAATGTGGCTTTTAGTGTGCTAGAGACCAATTTTGGAAATTTCAATGGGTCTTTAGCAAAACTTAAAGTACTAGTTAACATTAACGCCAATTCGTTGGGCATTGGAGAGGGTTTAAATGGTTTTGGATCTGGGATTTCTTTAGACTCTGGCGTGAAATCTAAAAACAAACTGAGCAAGCCAGCCCCTCCAACACCGTCAACTGCAACATGATGAATTTTTGAAATAACTGCAACCGATCCCTTAGGCACCTGAGGAATTGTATCTAATCCTTCTACAAAAGTCATGGACCATAAAGGCCTGTTTTGGTCTATTGGCTCAGAAAATATTTCTGAAGCCGTTTTTCTGAGGTCTTTCCAGCTACCGGGTTTGGGTAATGCTATGTGCTTGATATGTAAGTCTATATCAAAGTTTGGATCATCTACCCAATAGGGATAATCAATACTGAGAGGCACATATACCAATCGTTGTCTAAGTTTTTCAAATTGATGAATTCTTGAATGTACCGTTTTTTTAAATGTTTCAAATTGCAAAGAGCCGTCGATAATTAATACAGAACCAATATTCATTGGCGAGGTAGGTGTTTCGGTATAAAGAAATGCGGCGTCCATTCCCGACACGGCCTTTAACTTATCTTTAATTAAAGAATCGGCAAGTTTATTTAGCATATTAATTAGTTTTGTAAAGCAAAAAAAGGTTTAATTTTATATAATTTTTTAAAATAGTATAAATATTTACGAATATAAATAGAAATGGTTGAAAATAAAGAAGAAACGGCATCATTTGTTTTGAGGTTGTCTCAAAAAATTTATAAGGAGGAGAATGGCGAAGCACAAATACAATGGCGAGGCAATATCAGGCATGTGCAGTCAGGACAAGAAGCTCGCCTTTCGAGTTTTGAGGCTGTGCAAGATTTTGTGCAATCCAAGCTTTCGGATTTAACGTTAAAAGCCATTGAAGACAAACCGGAAGACGAACAGAAAGGCATTATTGCCAAGAGTTTTGATTTTTGGAAAAAGGTAGCCAATGCTACCCCCAAATTGGTAATTGATTCTATAAAAGACCCCAAAAAACAAGCCCATCACATACAAGAACAAATTCAAGAGCAGTTATATCAGTTTAGTGATGTAATTAGTCATAAAATAGAAGAAAAAATAGGAGGTAAAATTGATTTAGAAAGTTATTTAGGATCTTCAAAACCAGAGATAAAGCAGATGCTACAAATGCTAATTACTCTCAATGAAAAAGTGGATAAGTTAAACACGCAAATGGAAAATTTGAAAAAAAAATAAATCTATATGAATGAAATAGATTTAATTTTAGCCCTAAAAAATACCGCCAGGGTTCGTGTAATCACTTTGGGAAAATTTGAAGTTTGGGTGGAAAATCAAAAATTGAGCTCGAAAGATTGGGGCCGAGAGAAGTCTATTCAGTTGTTTCAGTTTTTTTTAATGGCTCGCAATAGAAGGGCTCTTCACAAAGACCAAATAATGGATAAACTTTGGGAAGACGACCTTGACGACCAAGGCTTTAAGGTGGCTCTCCATGGAATAAATAAAGCACTGGAACCTCAAAGAAAAAGCCATTCAGAAACAAAATATTTTGTTAGAGTTGGGCATACTTATCAGCTATCATTAGAAGACATCTGGGTAGATTCGGTTGCTTTTGAAGCGTTAATAAAATTTGGAAATCAAAATTTAAATACGCATCCACAACTTTCACAAAGTGCTTATAGAGAAGCACTTAATTTGCATCATGGCGAATTTTTGCCAGATAGAATTTATGAAGATTGGTCTTCTGATGAGCGCGAAAGAATGCAGCTTTTGTTTTTGGGAACCACAAATGCCTTGGCCGAACTCATTATTCACGAAAACCCGTCTGAAAGCATACAACTATGTCAACAAGCATTGCTTATAGATGTAGCTTGGGAAGAAGCATATAGAATTCAAATGGAGGCCTATTTTATAAAAGGGAATCGCCCAATGGCAATTAAAACTTATCAAGTTTGTCAACAAGTTTTACAAGAAGAATTAGGAATAAAACCCTTACCAGACACTAAAAGAATGTATAATAAAATTGTAGATGCAGAGTAGTTTTTCTTTTTTTAAGAGAATGTTTTATGCAGATTAACATCAATTTTTTTTGTCAAAAAAAGATAATTCAAATAGGGAATTAGCCTGAATTATTACAAATTTTTTTCTTAAAGTATTTTGTAACTTTCTTGTAACTTTCAAGTTGTAAACTTGTAAAAAAATTAAAAAAAAATAAAACATACTATAATGGAAAACAAGCCAAAAACAGCAGTAAAAAAAGTAGTTGCACCTAAAGCAAAACCAGTATCCAAAGTTACAGATATAGAATCAGTAGCGGTAAAAACAGAAACAACTGAAAGCACAACAAAAACTACAGCAAATGCTCCAAAAGAAAAATCTACTTTTGCAAAAGTTGTTACAGCAGGGGTTTTAACCAGTAAAATAGTAAGAAAAGCAGGAGAAAAGATTTTAGGGTCTTCTTTAAAAACCACAAAGACAATAGCTGGAATTTATAAAAAGGCAGGCAAGTCAGCATTTAAATTAGGAAAAGAAGCTTTTGCTGAAACCACGGTGGCGGTAGTTTCCAACCAAAAAACGGTGAGGGAGGCTTCGGCCAAAGCATTTAAAGAAACGGTAGAAACGATAAAAGAGAGCCACTTAATAGATAATCCATTGAAGTCTATTTTGAAATCTAAGAAAAATAAGAAATAATGCTTCAAGCCCTTGGGGGAATTAAATTGTTTACCCAAAACTATTTTGTTAAAAATCCCAAAGCAAATGTTTTGATTACCCATGGCTTGGCAGAGCACTGTGGTAGATATGCTCATGTGGCCGAGTCATTTAACAAAATAGATTGCAATGTTTATACCTACGACTTGCGAGGCCACGGGAGGTCAGAGGGCGATAAGGCTTTTATTTCTAATTTTGACGAATACCGCCAAGACCTAGAAATAGTATACAACGCGATTCCAAAAGGCCTTCCAATATTTGTTTTAGGGCACAGTATGGGTGGATTAATTACCTTCAATTTTTTACAATTTAGGGAAAGACCTGACATTAAGGGAGTTGTTTTGTCTGGTGCGGCTTTAGCAGTTGGAAAAAACATTAGCCCTTTTACAAAAATATTAATTTCAATAATAGCAAAATTTGCTTCGCGTTTTGGCACAGTTAAGCTCAATGCTAAAATTCTAACAAAAGACCCAGAAGAAATAGAAAAGGCCGAAAACGATCCTTTCATTTATCATAAAGGAACAAAGGCGGGCTTAGGAAATGCACTTTTAAATGCAATATTGGCAGCCAACACACATTTTAAAGAGTTTAAATACCCCGTTTTGATTATGCATGGTCAAGCTGATACCCTAGCTAATCCAGAAGGTTCAGAAGACTTGTATAAGCAATGTATAAGCTCTGATAAAACATTGAGATTGTGGAAGGGGGCATTTCATGAAATTTTTAACGAAACAAACAGGAAAGAGATTCTAGATTTTACCAGCAATTGGTTAAAAAAACGCATTTAAATAATGGAAGAAGGATTAAAAAAACCGTCTTGGTTTTTGCATTTAACAGAAATCATACGGGCTATTTTTGAGACATTAAAAGGATATTTCTTTGTAAAAAATACAGCCCCACAAAATATCGGCAAAGGGAGAGTCGTCGTGGTGCTTCCTGGTTTGTTAAGTACTGATTTGTCCACAAAGATTTTGCGAAGGTATCTTCAAAAACTAGGTTTTACGGCATATGGTTGGGAAATGGGTAGAAATCTAGGCCGAATGGAGATGTTGCCTTTTTTAGCCGAAAAAGTAGCTAATTTGAGCGGAAAGTATAATCAGAAATTAATCTTAATAGGCTGGAGCATGGGCGGAATATTTGCAAGAGAGATAGCTAAATTAAAGCCAGAAAACGTAGAAAGAATAATAACCCTTGGGAGCCCATTCGCCGATGTATATGCTCCCAATCATGCAAGATGGGTCTTTGATTTACTTAACGACACCAAAGATTTAATACCAGAAATAGTAGAGCAGCTGGCGGTGCCTCCAACCCAAGTCACAGTAGCATTTTACTCTAAAAAAGACGGAATAGTTCCTTGGAAAGCCTGCATGGACTTGCCAGAAACTTCCCTACATCAAAACATTGAAATAAAAAGTAGCCATTTCGCTATGGGGGCTAATGCAACAGTATTAAAGGCCTTAACGGTAGTTTTGGAAACGTAAAATTTGTTTTTCTTTATTTAAAAAATGAAATCTTATGATTGTAAATCTTAAAATTCAGAATCTTAGAAATGAAAATGTTACTATATATTATTTGGAAAAAAAAATAGAATTAAAACCTCTGGAAACTAAAAGCTTGGAGGGCTTGCTTTTTTCTAAATATATAAGTTGTAAGTGTAACAAGATATTTTTTTCTAAAAAGCAAAAATTAGTTCAAAAAAATGAAATAAGTTTAAAAGTATTAAAATATCGTTTTACGTCCGATGTAAACTTTAAACTAGGCTGTTTGGCAGTCATTTCAATTCTTTCTTTTATTAAGTTTTACGAAAACATGGTTGTTCTATTTATCCTTTTGTTTATAATGATTATGTCTTTAATTAATTTTATTTTTTACTTTGATATTATTGAACAAGAAAAGGAGGATGTAGTTTTATGAAATTTAGCTTTCAAAAGGGAGGGGAGCGCCCTAAAGATGTTTAAAGTGTGAATTTTCTTCAGAAATAGAAATTTTCGTCCAGCATGTGTATAAAATACTTACACAAAATAGATCCTATTTTATTAATGCTCGTTTATTAAAGTTTACCCAAAATGTGATGCTACAACTTCGCCTCCAATATCCGTTCAGTAGGGTTCATCATATACGTTAAAACGGAATTGTCTTTCATCACCTCCACCACCCGGAAACCTCTATATGAAGTGCCCCAGTTTCCTCCAATATGAGCATCGAAAATAAAAGGGATTCCATTATGCATTTTGATGCCATCTTTGTCGTGCTCGTGGCCATGAAAAACAGCTTTTATGTTTGGGTAGTTTTTCAATAGCTCAAAAAATTCAGGGGTATCAATGCCATTGGCCGTCCATTTGGCTTGAGGAATATGAATAAACAAAAAGGTGTTTTTTTGTTTTTTTGCAGCATCCAATTGTGTTTTAAGCCAGACTAGATTTGGAGAAAGATATTCTCCTTTTTCGTTAGATGTGGTGCCAAATAGCAAAGCGTTGTCTTTTATTTCATCAAAATGATTTACTGGCATTTTCCAGATGTTTTCCCAGGTGGCATCTGTAATTTTGTCGTGATTGCCTTTGGTTACATAATATGGAATATCTAGTTTATCAAACTTTACTTTTACTTTGGGCATTAAATCTGGCACATCATGAATTAAATCGCCATTAAGCACACAAAAATTTACTTTCTGGGATTTGTTCATACTATTTGCCAGATCTACAAATCGCTCGGTCATTGAATCAAATTCCGTTTTAGGCTGCCCATAATGGGCATCTGAAGCCACAATAAATCTTAAAATTACCTTATTTCGAGAGCTCAGAAAGGCATCGGAAGAAAATGCCTCTCCAGTAATAAACACGGCACCTGAAAGCCCTAAAGTTTTAAGAAAGTCTCTTCTGTTTTTCATAATAGTATTATTTTTAGGTTCATTTATATATCGTTAATTTGAAGCGTTTGGCCTTTGCCAAAACATCACCAAAGAATTAGTTTAAGCAATTCAAAAATTCATTTATCTAATAGTATCACTGAAGGGTTAAAAGCATATCTACCAAAGTCTTTTCCATACACTGCCAATCCACCGCCATTGTCCACAGATAGTTTTACTGTAAGTTTCCCCGTTTTTGTTAATGCTTTAATTTGACTAGAATTCAAGGGTATTTTTACAAGATATCCATAACTTCCGGCCTCCGAAAGCGTTCTGTTTTGAAGCTGACTATGCCAACTTAAAATGCCCCTGTGGTCTGCAGGGTCGTCTTCAAGTACAATGGTTTTAATTAATGTGCTATTAACTGTTATTTTTACTTGAGAAGCAAACTTCTTTTCATCGGTCATTGGATATGAGTTTTTGTTTTGGCTAGGCTCGGCTTTAGCTCCGAGCATATAATTGGTGTTTTTAATTTCTGAGCCTTCACGGTCTTTAAAAAACAATTCTTTTGCTCCCAGTTCCATCAAAACATATCCCGATTTAGCATTGGTGGCTTTTCCTTCAAACACGTAAGTAAAACTTCCATTTCCAGCACCATTCATTTTTTTTCCACCCATAATTTCCCATTTTTTTAGTGACCAAATCACTTCTGAATAGGCATTTGGGGCTTTTTCAATGACTTGCACGCCAATCGGTAGTTTTCCATCTATAACCACAAACGACACAAAGTTTTTATGATACACTGTTCCACCTTTACTGTCTTTAAGAGTAAAAGTAAGCGTATATAACCCATTGGTTTCTGGCATTTTTATTTTTAAAGGATCAAATTCTTTTTGCATCCAAGGCTCAAAGGGCAGGTTGAGTTTTCCCTTCGAAACCGTAACAGCATTGCCCAGCTGATTTACTCCTTCCAAAGTATATTCAACTAAAAATACAGGATCTACCAATTTTAAATCTTCCATCACGGAAATAAAAATGGGAACAGAAACCTCCTCATTCGCTTTTACGGTGTAGGTAATGTCTTGTCCATTAGATAAATACACCAAGGAATGAAAATCTTTGTCGGTCATGCCTGTGGCCAGTTCATTCAGTCCTGTAAACTTCATGCTACGGTCAAAACGCCAATAGCCGTTCCATTCGTTTATTACATCGTGGTGTTCGGTATATAGCCATCCCGCCATTTTGGGGTGTTTCCGAAAGGTATTCATCATGCGGTGGTAGTCGTAGCTCCAATCCACATCTCCAGTGCTACCTTCATAGCCCCAAACATTGCCGCATTCTGAGTTTATCATAGGTTGATTGCCCTGTGTAAAACCCTTTTCAAAATGAAAGCTGCTTCCGGGAAAAGTGCCTTTATCTATTTTTTGCATGTGGTTCTCCCACTCGTATCCTGGTAGATATTCATGCCAAGAGTTGAGATCTGTTTCAGTATGACCCGCTCCGCAGCAGATAGAGTTGTCTTCAACGATGCGAGTTTGGTCTAATGATTTAGCCAAATAATACATGGATGCCACCCAGTTTTGTGTTTTTGGCAAATATTTACTTTCGTTTTTGCCCGTATTTTCGTTTTTAATTTTGGTTTGTAGCCCCCATGTTTCGTTAAAAACAATCCAAGAAAAAATAGCGGGGTGATTATAATCCCGTTTTATCATTTCTCTTAATGTAAACTCCGATTCTTTTTGTGCGGCGGGTTCAGGTTCTCCCCAAAAGTTGGGTAAGTCGGCCATCACCAATAGTCCTAATTTATCTGCCCAATACAGTTTTCGAGGAATATCGACCTTTATGTGAGTTCTTAAACCATTTAAACCAATATTTTTACATAATTGAATCTCGTTTTTCATAAACTCGTCGCTTGGAAACGTATAAAATCCTTCCGGGTGATACGATTGGTCGAGCGTAAGTTGGAGATAGATGGGCTTATTATTGAGTGCGATATATGGGATATCTGTACCTGGCAAATTAGTTACAGAAATTTTTCGCATAGCAAAATAGGTTTTTACGGCATCATCCCCTAAA
>JANNWE010000151.1:0-1934 GCA_031414675.1 Cytophagaceae bacterium | reverse complement strand
CTTCCATGGTTAAGCGCATTCGATTTTTTGTGTAATGATGAAAAGCAGCAATAAAGTGATCTGACTTTATGGGCTTTAGATTTAAATTAATATTCTTTTGGGTATTGTCAGAGAAAAAAAAGGTCATCATGGGTAATATCCTTCCATGTCGGCCATATGCAAAACTGACCTTACTAGCCGAGGATGGAGAATATTGTATGGATGCTCGCGGTTCCAATGAACCTGTGGTGTTTGCTAAAAATGTCAAAAAATGCAAACCAGTATTTAAGGAAAGTTTTGATGAGATTTTGTACGTGGTTTGGATATATTGCTGAAGTGTTTGGGTATTTCCAGCCCCTTTTACTGAAACATTCACCTGTCGTTGATTGATATCTTGTTGGTTAAGCCTAGCTATAGTTTGCTTGGAGAAATCGTAAAAAATTTGATTTCCTATAAAACCAGTTTTGATCCACAGTCTATTGTTTATCCTTTTTGAATAAGCCAACGAAGCCACTATCCTTTTATCTAAATAACGTTCTGAATTATACCTAAACCTCACATTTTGCAGATTCAGGGTATCGCTATTTCTTATTTGATCGCTTCCAACTAAAGCCACCACAGCCTTAAAATACGTTTTTTCATTGGGCATAAAAGTATAGGTATATCCAATTGCTCCCATGTTTGAAGGCCTCACTCGATCTTCCCAATGACTTGCATTTCCAATTTTTATATCTTGGGCATTTTCAACAGGTAAGTAATGTTCCTCGCTCAAGCCCCCAATCCCAAAAACGGTAGCCACAGATTTTTTCTTTTTGAAAACTAAATTGAAAGATAAATCTTGGAAATCGTTGGTGACGCGCTCTCCAACTAAATAAAATCCCATTTTACCTAATAATCCTAAAGTAGAGTAACGATAATTTACTAAATAAGAAGAAGAACCGTTTTTGATTGGCCCTTCGGTAGCAAAATCTAATCCTAAAATACCGATTCTTGCCCTATGTTCCCGTTTTTGCATATCTCCATGTCTAAACTGCACATCAAAAGCCCCAGAAAGAGCATTACCATATTCAGCAGAAAAACCCCCAGTAGAAAAATCAGACTTCGCTAAAAGCTGAGCTGAAAAAACTGAAACTCCTCCACCAGAGGAACCAACTACCGCGAAATGATTCGGATTGGGTAAATCAATTCCTTCCAATCGCCAGAGTATACCAATAGGTGAATTGCCACGAACAATTATTTGATTTTCTGTATCATCTGGCCCGCGCTGCACCCCAGGATAGGAAAGAGCCACTCGCCCAGGATCATTTACCCCAGCAGGCATTCTTTCGGTTTCTTCGGCTGTAAAAGACCGGGTACTCACTACGGACAATTCATTTAAGGGCTCAAATGCGTTTTTATTTGCATTGATTACAATTTCCTTAGTTTCAATATTTCCAGTAATTAAATCAATTTTTACAGTAACTGATTTGGCAGAACTTAGAATGATAGCCTCCGTTTTTTGTGGCAAATAACCTATATAACTAACCTGTAAAACTTTTCTTCCTAGCGGAACATTAGTTAAAATAAAATTACCGTCTTCGTCCGTCGTAGTAACCATTTTTGGCAAAACATCTTCAACAAGGATGGTGGCACCTGGCAAAGGGCTTTTAGTCTGTTTGTCTCTAACTTGGCCGTAAATAGTTTGGCCTTCCTTTTGTGCAAATGCTGACAAATTATGACATAATAAAAACAAATAAATGTATTTCACAAGCTAAAGTATTAATTAGAGTTACCTCAAATTTATAAAAAAAACATTAAAATTCATCAATAATAAAGTTTGTCAACTTTCTATCACAAAAATTTAGTTGAATTTAAAATCTCTTTTTTTATTGAAAGTTTTAACCGGAATTTATACTCCAATTTTTAATTTTTTTTTCTTTTTTCAACTGGTTCCATAGTTCAACGGATAGAATAGC
>JANNWE010000150.1:0-3445 GCA_031414675.1 Cytophagaceae bacterium | reverse complement strand
GCAATAGAAAAATATGCATTCATATTTTTGCCAGAAAGAGATTTACAAAAAACAGTCAACCGTCTAATTCCGCTTGTAAATGACGCTAATATTAATGAAAAAATTAAAGAGGCGACTAAAGCTAGCCATGAACAAGAGATGAAAAGCGAAGAAATTGAAAAATTTGAAGATAGAAAAGACAAGGCACTTGAACATAACAAAATGCTAGCTCAAGCTATAGGAATATTAATAGGATCGCCAGAATTTCAACGCAAATAAAATGAATACTAGAAGAACATTTTTAAAAAATGGTGGCTTGGCATTATTTGGAATGGGAATAGGAGGTATTCCTAACTTTGTTAAGGCTGCTGTGGCTCAACAAAAGTCTTTAAATAAGAAAAAAGTCTTAGTTTGTATTTTTCAAAGAGGGGCCATGGATGGATTGATGGCTGTTAGCCCATTTAATGATTTATTTCTTAAAAAAGCTAGACCAAGCCTTTTTTTAGAGCCCTCCAATACTAAATCATTAATTGATTTAGATGGGAGATTTGGCCTACACCCTAGTTTTAAAAATTTTGAAAGCTTGTTCAAAGCAAAACAACTGGCAATTGTGCACGGAATGGGTTCCCCAAATAAAACACGTAGTCATTTTGATGCTCAAGATTATATGGAAAGCGGAACTCCCTTTAAAAAAGGCACAGATAGTGGTTGGCTAAATAGAATTTTAGAACAAAAAAAAGTAGATGCTAGTGTTTTTCAGGGAGTAAGTTTAACAAACAGTCTTCCAAGGTCTTTTTATGGAGAAAATCCTTGTATAGCTATTGCCAATTTAAATGATTTTAAGATTAACAAAAATGTTGGAAAAACCACTATTTCTGCTGCCAAGAGTTTTGAAGAATTATATGATATTACTGCAAATGATCTTCAAAAACAAACTTCTAAAGAAAGTTTTGAGGCCATTCGAATAATTGAAAAACTAAACTTTAAGAATTATTCCCCCATAAATTCCGCCAAATATCCCGCATCTCCTTTAGGAAATTCCCTGAAACAAATAGCCCAGTTGATAAAATCAGATGTAGGTCTTGAAGTGGCTTTTGCAGAAAGTACAGGATGGGATACTCATTTTAATCAAGGTAAGGAGGTAGGAATTTTTGCCCGAAATGCTGAAGATTTAGGTAATTCTATTAATGCCCTTTGGCAGGATATAGCGGCTTTTCAGGATGATGTAATGATAATGACCATGACCGAGTTTGGTAGAACCGTAAAACAAAACGGCACAAATGGTACAGACCACGGACGAGCCTCCTGCAGTTTTATTTTGGGAAACAGTTTGCTAGGGGGAAAGGTTTATGAAAAAATACCCGACTTGGCCATTGAGAACCTCGAAGATGGTAGAGATTTGCCTGTAAGTATTGATTTTAGGTCGGTGTTTAATGAAGTTGCCTCCAAACATTTAAAAATAAAAGATCCCGCTAAATTATTTCCTGACTGGTCAGGCGAAAATTTAAGTTTTTTGAAATAAGGTTGGAGAAATTCAATAATATTATATACAAGTTAATTTGAAAAATCTTGTTTCAAGAAAATAAGAATAAAAATAGAACTTACAAAGCCCTTTTATTTTAGGGCTTGTTTAATATCCCAAATCAAGTCCTTGTAATTTTCAACGCCAACTGACAATCTTATCATTTTTTCTGTGATATGCATTTCCTTTTTATGTGATTCTTCTACTCCAGCATGCGTCATTGTATATGGATGCTCTACTAAAGATTCGGTTGAACCTAGGCTTACTGCAAGTTTTATAAGTTTTAAACTATCAATAAACTTAAAGGCGTCTTCTTCTTTTCCTTTTATATCAAAACTTATCATAGCCCCAGCCGAAAAATATTGCTTTTTATAAAGCTCATATTGACGACCATCTTCTGGCTTTAAATTTCCTAAATAATAAATTTTTTCGATTTTTGGATGGTTTACTAAAAATTCAGCAACTTTTATGGCATTTTCGGCCTGTTTTTCCATTCTAAGTTTTAGCGTTTCAAGGCTTCTCATTAATAACCAAGCTGTATATGGAGCGATCATATTACCTAAAAAAGTCCTTAAAACTCTAACACGGTTAATTACTGACTTGTTTCCACAACAAGCGCCTGCAATTAAATCACTATGACCAGCCAAATATTTTGTAGCAGAGTATAATGATAAATCAGCCCCTAGTTCAAGCGGATGTTGCCATAATGGCCCCATATAGGTATTGTCTACCGCTACAATTACTTCTTTCTTGTTTTTTTGAATGTATAAATCTGCAATGCTTCTGCACATCGCAATGTCTGTTATAGAGTTGGTAGGGTTAGCAGGAGTTTCTACATAAATCATAGCTAAATTTTTTGCAAAACCACTCTCTTCAATTCGTTTTAATATGGCTGATTCATTCTCAAAACCATCAAAACCAATAACATTAACTCCAATACTTTTTAAAAAATAATTTACGAAATGGTCTGTTCCGCCATAAAGTGGCTTACTGCACAAAAGTAGGTCTCCTGGCTTTAAAAACTCGAGTAATACTGTGGTAATGGCAGACATCCCACTTTCAAATGAAGCACAATTTTCGGCTTTCTCCCAAACGGCTATTCTTTGTTCTAAAATTTCTAAATCTGGATTGTTGATTCTAGAGTAAATCAATCCAACCTTTTCATTTTCCTCTTTCTCTCTAAGCCCATAAGCAATTTCGAAAAACGCTTTCCCTTCTTGGGCATTCTTAAAAACAAAAGTAGAGGTTTGAAATATTGGGCACTTGATGGCTCCTTCTGACCATTCAGGACTGTATCCCAAAGACATCATTTGGCTTTCTGGTTGAAATTGATGATTCATAGTATTTGGCGTTAAATTTTCTATGAATATACAAGATATTAAATAATAAAACCAAAAATATTAATGATTGTAGTGAAATATGTTGTTTTTTATAAAAAATAAAGAAAATTTATCCAATTCAATGGTTTATTTATTATTCAAACCAAAAATAAATCTACTCCCTTTTTTCAGTTTTACGCCTTTCAATAAAAAATACTACTCCGCCATTTTTAAAATTTTATTCTTAATACTTAAACAAATACCAAAGAGCCGCTTTAGAATTAACCATTTTGTCCCCATCATGAGCTACATTAGGTACTACTTCCATTTTGTGAATTTTCTTTTTATCGGCAAAAAGCTGTAGGTATTCATAAAAAAACTGACCTCTTTCTAAACGAAAACGACCTTGGAGATTACCTTCACAAGATTTATCTAAACTGCTATCGTTCATATTTACGTCTTTTCCTCCAAGCAAAAACACTACCTCTCTTGTTAAGAATTGGGTTTTTATTGTTTCCTTATTTATCTTAGAAGCATACGGGTTTAAATTTTCCATTCCCCGAGGATACACGTTGAAATTAGGGCAGCCAGTGGTGTCTGGTCGTTTAAAAGACAGTACCGAATC
>JANNWE010000149.1:0-7568 GCA_031414675.1 Cytophagaceae bacterium | reverse complement strand
TTGGTCTATTGGAGCCACGGAATAATCTCCAGCTACATCAGGAACTTTATAAATTTTCGTTAGCTTTTTCCCTTTTTCCCAACTTTTAGTAAAAAGATAAAGTGAATTATTAAACCAAAAAAAAGCCTCACAATCAAATACTCTGGCCTCGTCTTTCTCAAAAGTTTGATCTACATACTTGAAATTTATTTTTTCAACTGTCGAAGAACTACGCTTATAGATACTTAAATTCTCTCTTTTGTTAATATTATTTCCAAAATCACCAATATAAATAGAACCTTTTGAATCCTTGGCTAAATCCTCCCAATCTACATTAATAGCATTTTTTACTTCTAAGGTATCAAATAGCTGCCCTGAGGCATTTAACATATACAATTCAGGATTACCTCCACCGTCATTGTGAGTCCAATAATATCCATCTTGCCATGCTTTAACAAGCCCCGAATTTTCCTTAATACAAATGGGCAGTTTGCCCTCTTTTACAATTGAATATTTCTCTTTTACAAAAAAAGAAGTCCTTTTCTCATAATTACAAGTGCAAGTTGCTGTTTTTAAAGCAAACAAGAATAGGTAAAGTTTATAAATTGCCATACTATTATTCCTTTTCCTTTTTAATAATTATAACTCAACGATTCAATTTTTCAATTTCTGAGATTACATCTACTATCCCTTTCAATGGTATTTTAACCCAATTGGGCCTATTATTTATTTCGTAGCCCAATTCATAAACAGCTTTTTCAAGTAAATGAAACTGCAATAAATAGTTTATTTCATTACTATTTTTTAATAATGGATGTAAAGGCCCAAAATAATTAAGATATTCTTCCAAAAAATTATCTTTTATTAATTTATACCATCTTTCGGTTGCTCTAATTAATACTTTTTCATCTAGAGATTTAGTTTCAGGAGCATTAAAAAGTTTGGCAGAAACTGCATAATGATAAGATCTAATCATTCCCGCCACATCTTTTAAAGGAGAATGCTTTATTTTCCTACTCGAAATTTTACTTTCAGGCTCTCCTTCGAAATCAATAATAACAAAATCCTCTTTGCACACTAAAATTTGTCCAAGATGATAATCTCCATGAACTCGTATTCTAAAAGATGCAATAGGACGAGTTAAAATTTGATCAACAAAATCAAATACTAAATCTTTAGATTCCATAAATTTCCAAGCTAATACTTGAGCCTGCTCATCTAATTGCAAATAATGATCGGTCAAAAGATTATACATTTGCTCAATAAGATCTTCAACTTTTTGATGTATAAATCTTCTGTAAGGCCTATTAAAATTTTCGGACCTAAACCCTTCATCGCCATGTATTGCAAATAAAGCATTGTGCATTTCGGCCGTTCTAATACCTAAGAGTCCAACTTTCTCAAATACATTTTCTTTTATCTGAAAATTGCCTTCTACAAAAGAATACATGAAATCATTTAAGTAATCACCCGTTTTTGACCAATTGTCTTTTTCGTTATTAATAACATCAACTAATAAACCAAATGTAACATCGGATTCTTCTTTGCGTTCCAAAGTCACGCTTCCACAAAACCTTGGCACATTTTTAAAATCTGAATTTTGAGTGAAAAACTGAACCATTTCTACCTCAGGATTGGTTTCAGCGAATATTTTTCTATACAATTTAAAAAAATACTTTTCATCAAAAATAAATGCAGTGTTACTCGAATCTATTTCAGGCAAATAACTCAGACTTACATTTTCGTCACTTAGTGCTGTTCCCTTTAGGAAACATAAGGAATCGGCATTCTTTTGAGGTATTACCTTATTTTGAAAAATACAATGGTATAAAGCTAATCTGAATTTTTCATCGTACACCCCATCTACTAAAAATCCTTCGGCGTCCTCTAAACTTGCATTCGAAATAATTGCATTTTTTTCAAGCTTTTGAGTTCCATTTTCTACAAATGAAAGGGGTAGTAAATAGGTCTCAATATCACCTTCAGCGTATTTAACTTCTAACAAAACATAAAAAAACTGCAAATCTAAATGGTTCATTCTTACAACATTAACCACTTTTAATCTCCAATTCTTTCTTAGTTTACCTGCAAACCATCTGCACTGAATCAAAAAATTGGGAAGAAGGTTATCTTCTAATACGGTATGAACGTATTTGTCTTTTTCAAATCCTTCCCAATCTAGCTGTAAGACAAATAGTGACATCTTTAAAATTTGCTTTTTTTATTTAAGTTTAAATTCGTTTATTTCAAAGTTAAAGATTTCATCTCAATTTCTCTTCAAACAATTTAAATATTCTTTTGTATTCGTCAGTCCAAGAGCTTGGTTCTACAAAACCATGGTCCTCCATTGGATAAGAGGCTAACTCCCAATTATCTTTTTTCAACTCTATTAATCTTTGACTAAGTCTAACAGCATCTTGATAATGAACATTTACATCTACTACCCCATGACAAATTAATAGATTATTTTTTAAACCATTCGCAAAATAAATGGGAGAACTTCTTTTATAAGAAATACTATCCGTTTGCGGTTCATTTAATATATTAGACGTATAGCCATGATTGTAGGCAGCCCAATCAGTAACAGGCCGTAAAGCAGCCCCAGCTTTAAAAACATCGGGAGTAGTAAATAATGCCATGAGCGTAATAAAACCTCCATAAGAGCCTCCATAAATTCCGATTTTTTTAGCATCCACCCCATAATTTTTAACTAAAAAATTTGCTGCATCTACGTGATCAGATAGGTCCTTACCTCCCATATGCCTATAAATTCCTGTTCTTACGTCTCTACCGTAACCTGCCGAAGCTCTATAATCTATATCAAAAACTGTGTATCCAAGGTCAGTAAGTAAATTGTGAAACATGTATTCTCTAAAATAGCTACTCCACCATTTGTGGGCATTCTGTAAATAACCCGCACCATGTACAAATAATACTGCAGGTTTAGAAGATTTATTTTTTAAAACAGGTTCGTAAATTCTTCCATATATTTCTTGTCCATCAGAGGCCTTAAAAGAAATCACTTTGGGGTCTCTCCAGGGATAAGATTTAAATTCATCCGTTAAAGAATTAGTAATTTGTTCTAGCTCTTCCCCTTTTATATTCTTCTGAATAAAGAGTTCCCATGGTTTGTTGGAATAAGAATATCTAATAGCCAATAACTTTTCATCAGGAGAAATAGTAACATCATGTGCACCAGGAAGTGTAGAAATTTTTTCTGGAATTCCCCCATTTACGGATAGATGGTAAAAATGCTGTTCACCGGGGCGAACCTCATTTGTTGTTAAAAAAAAGGTAGATTTATCTCTTGAAAGATCTACCTTTTGGACTTCAAATTTTCCATTAGTAAGCTGCACTTTGTCTTTTCCATAAATATTCATTTTATATAAATGCGAATATCCAGAAGCCTCTGACTGAAAATAGATCTCTTTCTCATTTAGCCAACCCAATGTTGCTCCTCCAAATGAACCGCCTATTCCAGGACCCGCTACCCATGCCTCATCTCTTTGTCTATCAAGTGTTTGTATTTCGGCCGTTTCAGGATTTATTTTTACAATCCATCTATCCTTGTTATCTTGTGCCCTTATAATTCCAACTAAATTACTACCTTGAGGAGACCATAACAATTCAGAAATCACTACACTCCTATTCTTCTTTTTGATTGTTGAATCTTTCTTTTCTTTTAAAAAATCAGGTAAATCTGTAATTCCAGGTAAATTTTTAATAGAAATTATCAAGACCGTATCGGCTTTGATATTATAAATGAAAGTTTCAAAAACACCCAATGGAGCACCTACTTTGGTTCTTGCTGCTATGTCTTCCGTAAATCCAGATTCTGTTACATAATTAGGGACTATGGTATTTTTAGAACTTCTAGGTGCTTCGCCAGTAGAAAAAGTAACAAAATTTAAATTTGGATCGACTTGGAGATTAAGCAATCTTTTGTCTTCCAAATAAATTTTCTTAGGCACTAATTGCTTAATTTTAGCTTTTTTAGATGCTAATTCCTTTTCTTTTCTAAGTTTAAGCACCTCAAATAGTTCCAATTGATCTTTTGCTATCCAAACTTCCTGTTCTGACTTTTTCTTTTCTAGTACTTTACTGCCTTTATCAAAATCTGTTAACTGTTTAATAGTTCCATTTGAAATATGATAGGTATAAAGGTCTGAGCCTTTTCTATAAATTATGGATTGATTATCTGCCGAAAATTTAGGATCTAACTCAAAATCAATAGTTTGGGTAATTTGTTTTATAGAGAACGATGCTAAATTTTGTAAATACAAATCACCATTTTTTGAAAATACTTTTAAAGAAAAATCGCTAGAATAATTTCCATTTTGGATGAATAAATTTTCGGTTTGGCCAATCGTAAGTTTCGTTATTTTTTTATTATCAACTTGATATTTATACACAGAGTCTCCTAAATTCTTTTCAGGATTCCAATTAAAAAAGATTTCAGAGCTATTTTCAGACCATGTGATAGCAGAAGGTTGGGAACCTATCCATTTGGGGTCTTGCATGATTTTTTCTATGCTAAGTTTAGATGGGCTTTGTGAAAAGGCGAAATAAAAACTAAAATTTAGAAGAAGCAAAAACTTTATTTTCATAAGAATATCTGATTTAAATTAAATTTATTTTTTTAAATTATTTTCTAGAATTACAACGGTTTTAATTTGGGGCTTTTTTCGCAAATCTCTATTAAATGCCCCAAGAATTATATCTTTATCTCCATCTTTATCAAAATCACCAGTATCTAAAGTTAGCCATTTAGCATTTGAAACTCGTTTTTTTGATTTAACTTCAAATTTAAAATTGCCTTGATTTTGAAAGTAAAGAAACCCTTCTTGATTTTTTTCATTTGGAAAAAAAGAAATAACAGCAAAATCCAAATCTCCATCTTTATCAAAATCTTCTGAAACAACTTTTGATGCCCCATTAATTGGATAAAAATATTTTTCAGTGAAGGAATTCTTCCCATCATTTAAGTAAATTCTCAATCCATGAAAAGGCTTCTTTACCGGACTTAAATCTGCATTATCACCGTTGGTGTAAATAAAATCAATATCTCCATCCTTGTCTAAATCTTTGGATTCAAAATAACTCGAACCAAAATAAGAAGGGAAACTTAATAATGTCTTGCTTTCGAATGTCCCATTGCCCATATTCTTAAAAAATAAGATTCTCTCACGCCCTTGCGTCATTAAAACTAAAAAGTCTTTTTTCCCATCTTTGTCAAAATCAACTTGATGTATCACCCGTGCCCCGGGTTCATTTAAGAGTATGGTTTCCTTTAAATTCTTTCCATCATACCAAGCCAAACTACCAATCAAATTTCCAAAATTAGCAACTACAAAGTCATCAAAATTGTCATTATTGATATCAGCTAATACAAAATTAACAGGACGATGCAATTTATCGATTAAGACTCTGTTTCCTGCCACTAATCTGCCTTGAGCTAATTCAGAAGGGTTTAAAATGCCAATTTCTAAAACTATTTTACCTAATTGTTTGTGATACTTTGTAGCTACAACTGGACTATTAGTTCTACTGGAGTCTTTAATTATTCCATTGGGTAATAAAGAATAAACCCAATTATTTAAAGTAGTTGAAATGGCGAGATCATTTCTTAAAGAATCAAATTCTGTCATTACAATTTCTTTTGAAGAAATAGTAGTTTCTTTTATATCAAATCCATAAAGATCTGTTTTGGAAAGACTTTTAGATACTTCCAGTTTTTCAGGTGCATTTTTTGAATAATATGCTACAATTTTTAACCAGTCCTCTTTAGCTATAATTGGAGTTTCGGTATACACTCCAGAGCTAATTATTTTCATCATTTCTTCATTGGAATAGGCCATCAATTCATTCATATATTCTCCTTGACCTAAACGCAAGGCCATTTTAGGCAAAACCCCTTTTATCCAAATATCTTTTGGCAAAGCACTTGGATTAGGAAAAACATGACAACTTCCGCAATGAATTTTTGCAAGTTCTTCACCAGTTTTATTTGATGGCATAGGAGGTTCAGTTTCAGATACTTCATTAGAATTACAAGAACAGACCAATAGCCAAAAAACTGATATAATAAATGCCCAAGCTTTAAGCATATTTTTAATTTACTTTAATATTCTTAGCTAAAGTAGGAATTATTACTGCTCTCGAAGATTGACCCAAATAAGAAGATCCAAAATACAGCTCTTTTTTAGTCCTCTTGCCATTTACTTCAAAGGTGTAAGATCTGTTTTTAAATGACAATGGAAGCTTTTGTTTAAAAATAGACGTTTTAAAAGACAATAGTTGGCCTCGATTTTGTGCTGTAAAGATCAACATTTCATTTTTTGCATTAAATAAAGAAACACTTGATTTGGCATCTTGACTTACATAAAATCCAGAATTGCTAATTTTTGAAAAATTGCCTTTCCCATTTCCTTTTAATAGAAGCCCATTCGAAGCATCATATCTTCCGACAGAAATTTCATTTCCAAAATTATTGCCCGATAATAAAATGTCTTGATTGCCGTCATTATCAAAGTCTTCTAAAATTATTCCGTTACTAACACTAAACTGGGCCTCCATTGGCAATGCATTTATGGAAAACTTTCCATTGCCATTATTTTGAATAAAGGAGGTAGAGGCATAATTCAAATCCAATTCTTGAGCATCTTTTCTCTCCTCTTTAGTTAATAAACTTTCAAGGTCAGCATTTGCAAAATCTTTATAAGAAACAAACCGTTGGCGGGTGACATTTAACTGTTTATTTACATCGTCTTTCCCATTAAAAGGCACTAATTTTCTTTTTTTATTTTGATCTTGAAAATAAACGAAAGGGATTACATCGTAATTTCCATTATTATCAAAGTCTTTCGCTAAAACCTTTAAAGGCTCACTATCAGATACTTTGAATAAAGTATTTAAGCCAACATTGCCAACCACATAATCAATATCCCCGTCATTATCCATGTCGCTACCATTAATAGAACTCCAAAGTCCTTTGAATTTTTCAAGTCCTGAATTTTTTAAAATACTAAACTTCCCTTTATTGTTTTTTAAAAACTTTATTTCACTCCATTCACCCGCAAGCATTAAGTCCAACCATCCGTCATTGTCAAAATCTGTCCAAAGTGCATCACAAATTAGCCCTATGTTTTCTAATTGTGGTGCTATTTTTTGGGAAGCATCCATAAATTTAGCTTTCCCATTTTGGGATACGTTTTTTAGAATCTTAGAAGAAGTAAATTTTGGATATTCGGTAGGAACATTGCGTCCAGCAACAAACAAATCCAGGTCACCGTCATTATCATAATCAGCCGCACGAACGCAGGAGGAACTGTTATTGAAAAGAGGAATTACGCCAGTCACTTCATGAAAATCTCCTATCCCATTATTTTCATAAAAAGCATCTTGAAAACTAGGTTGATCTTTATAATCTTCGGTACCTCCCCTGCATATGTATAAATCAAGGTCACCGTCTCCTTCGGCATCAAAGAGCAAGCTTCCCAAATCCTCTCCTTTTTTGTTGGGAGACTCAGGCTCAGCCATTACTAACTTTTTAGAAAATGTTCCATCCATTTTCTGAATCAAAAACGTTC
>JANNWE010000148.1:0-2083 GCA_031414675.1 Cytophagaceae bacterium | reverse complement strand
TTAGGATATTTAATATTAATAGGCAAAGAATATTGTTTAGATCTAAATTTATTAAAATCATTATAATACTTGTCTAGCTCCAAAATTAGTCCTTTTTCATCAATATTAACTCTGGTTTTCTCTTTTTCGATTTGCTCTGTTAATAAATATAAGCCTAGAAAACTCCCATTTAATTGAACTTCAACAGGCTTAAACTTCGGTGTAAAAGGCATCTGCAAAACTTCAGCAATGGTAAAAGCCGTAGCATTTAAAATGTGGTTTTTGTCTAAATAATTAGCAATAAGAAGCCAATCTTTATCAGATCCAAATGAAAATAAATCTACTGAATTAATAAATTCAATGTGGTATGGTTTCTTTTTATATGCCCAAGTAGTGTTTCCTCTCCCTTTAATCTTTATTCTCTCTTTAAAATTTTCGTATTTTTTCAAGCCTAAAATACTTAAATCCGCATCAATATATTCAGTCTTAGAAACTATGGTTTGATTATTTTTGGTTTGTATTTTAACAATTGGAATTTCAAGCTCTGGCAAAATTATAGTTTCCTGAATATCAGTTTTTTTACACCCGAAAATTATGAATAGTATGAAAACAAATGGTATGCATTTTTTCATTTATAATTTATTTCACTTGAAGGTTATGCCTCTAAATAATCGTTTATTTCTTAAAAAAGAATTCAGCAAATGAAATATCTCTACTAACTATTAATTTCATTGTATTTAGATGCATTATTAATCAAATATATTTATTTTTTCTATTTTAACCCAAAGAATACAAAATTTAAAGATAAGTTAGCAAATATGGCGTTTGAGTTTTAAGATTAAAAACTCTTAGTAAAAATCACATAAAAACGCTATACTCAGGTCTTAATTTTAAGTAACGTGAAACAAAAGATTGCGTTAAATGGGTTTCACATTAAGATTTACCTATAAAATGAATTTAATAGTATGCTGATTATCAAATTTTCAAAGGAAACGTCTTATTAGAGCATAATTTGACAGCCAAAAACATTGCTAAAAACTATGTTGGTGAACCGAAGTCTATTATTTTATGGAAATAAGAAAATTCTTAAAACCTTAAAAAACAAATAGAAAAGAGAATTATGAAGAAAAGAAATCCATAATCTTATTAATCATTAAAAATTACTTTACTATATTCAATAAATTTTTCAAAACCTTAAATAATATTAATTTCCAATGCTATGCAGAATCGCAGAGATTTTATAAAAAATGCAGCAATAGTGGGTGCTGGTAGTTTTATTGCCCCTAATCTTTTTGCTTTTAATGGCTCGCCCAATGAAAAGGTGGTAGTGGGCATAATGGGAACCAATAGCCGAGGTATGTTTTTGGCTCAATCTTTTTCAAAACTCAAAAATGTTGAGGTAGGCTACATTTGTGATGTGGACAGTACGGTTCTAGCTAAAACTATTGCTGCTATTGAAAAACAAACGGGGAAAAAACCACAGGGATTTACCGATATTAGAAAGATGTTGGAGCAAAAAGACTTGGATGGTTTAGCCATTTCCGCTCCCGATCACTGGCATGCACCAGCTGCTATTATGGGCTTACAGGCCGGCAAAAATGTGTATGTTGAAAAACCTTGTAGCCATAATCCGCGGGAAGGAGAGTTGCTAGTGGAGGCCGCCAACAAATATAGAAAAATGGTGCAAATGGGTAGTCAGCGTCGTACTTTCACCAATGTAAATGAGATGATAGCTAAACTTCATGGTGGTGAAATTGGAAGAGTTTATTTTGCAAGAGGATGGTATGTAAATAATAGAAAATCGATTGGGAAGGGAAAGATAGTTGCTCCGCCCTCAAATTTAAATTTTGATTTATGGCAAGGCCCTGCTCCTCGAAAATCCTATCAAGACAATTTGATACATTACAATTGGCATTGGTTTTGGAATTGGGGTACTGGCGAGGCTCTAAATAATGGAACGCACGAATTAGATGTAATACGCTGGGGATTAGGTGTCGATTACCCAACTAAAGTAGTATCAGGTGGTGGACGATTTCATTTTCAAGACGACTGGGAAACACCTGATACACAAACTATTACCTATAATTTTGCCAATAATACCGGT
>JANNWE010000147.1:0-13142 GCA_031414675.1 Cytophagaceae bacterium | reverse complement strand
AGAAGTAGTAAGAGTAAAAAGTATTAAAACAAGCGTTTTCATTTCAAAATGTTTTAAAGCTTAAATAGTTAATTGATTGAAGGAAAACATCTGCTTTCAAAATAGTTTCAGACAAAAATGGCTCTTTATTGAAAAACCCATGGGCTTGGTTTTCAAATAAAAATAGGTCACAACGGCTTCCAATTTCCTCAATTCTTTTCTTAAACAGTTGGGCTGTTTCCACAGGAATCAATATGTCTTTAGTTCCTAAAAAAAAGATAGTGGGAGGGAAGCCTTTCTGAATATTATGCATTGGCGAAAATTCTAAGTATCTGTCACCAATTCGTTCAAAACCATAACCGTCTTTTCCGTTATCAATAACTGGATTAAACAAAACCAGAACATTGGGTTTGGAACTAATCAAGAGATTGTCGGATGATTCATTAATAGATTCATTAGTAAAGCACGCTGCAGCCAAATGTCCCCCCGCCGAACCACCAGAACCAACAATTTTATCTGGATTAATGCCTAGACTTTGTGCATTTTTTCTTAAATATCTTATGGCAGATTTCGCATCTTTTAAGCTTTCAAAAGGGCTTGTTTGGTGTTTTGTTTTTACTCGATAATCTACCAAAACACTTATTAAGCCTTTATTTGCATAGTGCAAAGCATGTGGCTCAAATTGAGTAATTGAACCTCCATTCCACCCTCCGCCGAAATAGAATACTATGGTAGGTAAGCTTTGCCCTTTTTGGTAAGATGCTGGATAATAAATTTTTAAACCCAATTTTAAAGTATCTATCTGTTTATAAGTCAATTTAATTGGATTGCTCTTTTCTTGTGAAAGGCCATTTGTAAATAAGTGAATAAGCAAAAAGAAAGATACAAATCGGAAATAATTTACTAAGCTCATATTTAGGGTTGAATTTTGGCATTAAAAATATTTTAAAAGAATTAATTTTTGACAGAAAAACGCATTAACTCTTTACTATTTAATGCCCTGTCAAATACGGCCAAACCTCCAATTTGTCCAACAAAAAAATTGCCCATACCTTTTTTTAAAAGCACTGCACCAACTGTAAAATCAGATCCGTTGTTGCCCATTTCTTCTGTAAAATGGTAGGGATTTTTAGATTGAATTAAGCCATTTGGATAGCCTTCAAAACCTTTTGTATTGTTGATAAGTTCGGGTTCCCGTTCCTCAAAAACTCCGTTCAAATACGATTTAATATTTTTACCATCGTAGGTAAAAGCCACACAAATCCACTTGTTGATAGGCACTTGCTGTTTACTTGCCGAATAGTCAATTGAAAACGGAAAGGGGGGTGTGGGTTTTCCTGAATGTGAGATATGTCCACACACTTGATTTTTGCCATTGTAGTGCGGCAATGATACAAAAAGCCCATATTGCCGTTTTCCACCGTCTTGGTACTCATTCCACATTCCTCCTACAAAACCGGTTTGTTCGCTCGTCCTCTTTAGCCAAGCCACCACGGTAACGCCTTGTTTGGGGCCGTAAATGTTCAGCGCTCCCGTTTGGGTATTGGGCATTGAAAGAAAACTACCGCTGCCAAAAACTGCAGAATAACCCGACAAAGGGCCTTCATTGCTTCGTTGAATGCTACCATTGGTTTCTTTCAAGGGAAAATCTCCTTTACCAACAGCCTTTCTATTTTGGCCTTCTGGTTCTTTAAAATCCCAAAGAGCAACTAGTCCTTTAGTTTTTTTAATTAGATCAATTTCAATAGTTTTTTGAGCAAAACAAAAGAATTGTATTAAAAACAAAAGTAAAAAAAGGCAAGTTCTCATTTCATTTTTCATTTTTCAGTCATGGATGGTGGTGCATCTTCTGTCTTGCTTCCCCATGTCTTATTTGGATTTTCTCCCATATTTAAAGTCAATTTTCCACCTTTAATTACAGTTTCATGTAAAACCCAAGGTTTATTTAATAGTTGATTATTTATTTCGGCTGATTGAATGAACACATTTTTAGAAGAGTTATTCTTAGCTTCTATGGTAAATTTTCCACCAGAATAGTATTTTGGATTCAAGTTAAAGGTGATTTTATTAAAAATTGGGCTACTGATTTCGTAAAATGGTTTAGGCGAAGTTCCACCATTTACAGAAAAAATACCTGATTTCATAAGAACGGATAAACTACCCATTAAGCCTTGATCCTCGTCACCGCTGTATCCATAATTTGGCGAAAGGCCGCTATATACTTTATCAATAACCTGCCTAGCCCAGTATTGGGTTAACCAGGGCGAACCAGAATAATTGAACAAAAAAGCAGTTTGTATACTCGGCTGATTGCCATAATTAATATAAACCCGACGTAATTCTTCAAGCGTTTCTTTATCATGAGATTTACCAGAAACAAAATCGTGTTTTGATGCTTCTTCAAAAGAGGTATTAAGTTTTTTTGTGAAAATATCCCGACTTCCCATCAAATTAATTAATCCTTGTACGTCGTGAGGTACAAACCACACATATTGGGCTGCATTGCCTTCTTCCCAGCCGTTGTCATATCGTAAAATATCTACGGGTTCCGCCCATTTCCCATCTATGGTGCGATTCCACATCCAACCAATGTCTGCATTCCAAATATTTTTATAATTGTTGGCCCGTTTCATAAACAAATTATAGTCTTCGTTTTTGCCTAGGTTTTTGGCCATTTGGGCCAAACTATAATCTTGATAGGCATACTCCAAGGTTTGGGTGGAACCATCTTGATGAAAACCGTAACGAATTTTGCTTAATGGATGAGGAATAAAGCCATTTTCAATATAGTTTTCAATTCCTCCACCCTTAAAAGTTTTGTGTTCATAACCTGCTTTACTCATCATTCCACCTGGAAAATGATTTTTTCTCAAGCCTTCGTATGCCTTAGCTAAATCAAATCCTTTTATTCCTTTAAGATAGGCACTTACTATAAATGGAGTAGTTGCGGCTCCAGTCATTACATACGTATAATTTCCTCCAGCTGGCCCTCTTGGAATCAAACCGCCATCTTGGTACATCATTACCATAGAGTTTACAAAAGACTCTGTAACTTCTGGATATACCAAATGCCATAGTGTGTTTAGTGTCCATTGGGCCCCCCAAAATGAGTCTGAATTATGGTGATTGAATTTGGGTTTACCATGTTCATCTAAAGGAATCTGTTTAATAAGACGTTCTGGTCCTGTCATGTCAGAGTATTTGCCATTTACATCTGAAATAATTCTTCGACCCTGCAATGCATGCCAAAGGTCGGTGTAAAAACGCCTTTGTTCTTCATTGCTTCCTCCCTCTATTTCAATTCTACTCAACCATTTATTCCAATCTAAGCGGCTTTCTTGAACAGTTTTTTCAAAATCCCAGTGTGGCAATTCGGTATTTAAGTTTAATCTTGCTTGCTCTTCACTCACATACGAAATCGCAACTTTCATTTTTCTAACCTCGCCTTCCTTTGTAACGAAACTCACATATGCTCCAATTTTTTCACCTTCAATTACATCATTGAATTCCTCCAATTTTCCTTTTCTCCAGCCTTTTATGGTATCGAAAGGTTTATCAAACTGAGCTACAAAAAATACAGGTAAGGTTTTTGGACGACGAACGGTTGAAGCCATAATGGCGTAGCCTTCTATCTCTTTGTTATTTACTTTTTTTATAAAGCCTTTTTGTGTATCGGAGGGCCCAAGAAAAGTTGAGAAATCAAATAGAATATGGCTTTGAGCTGATTTTGGGAACGTATATTTATGAAAACCCACGCGAGTAGTAGAGGTTAGTTCAGCTTTGATATTATAAGCATCTAAAACCACTTTATGATACCCGGCCTTGATTTCTTCTTTTTGGTGAGAATATTTTGAGCCATATTGATCAGAGCCTAAGTGCCCTTTGAACTCGCCCGTGGTTGGCATTACTGGTATGCCAGACAACTGCCAACAATGTACATGACTAAAACATTTGATACTGTCTTTTTCATACCGATAGCCGGCATTCCAATCGGCATCAATAGCATTATCTGGACTCAAATTGACCATTCCAAAAGGACGAGTAGCCGAATTGAAGAAAAACCAACGAGAATTAGCCGCATCTACCAAAGGGTATACCAAGTCAACGGGCTGAACAATTGGTTTTTGTGCAGAAGTATATGTAGGACCTAAAAATAGTATTAAAGAACAAATTCTAAATAATAGGGTGTTCATTTTTTGTATAATTTTTTTATGATAATTTAATGATATGTCTAAAGGGGGTAAACCCAGTTAAATAGACAGTAGGGGAATCCATAGAAGGCAAAGCACCTCTTAATTGCACCCCTTTATGCAATAATTTTCCTGGTCCAAAATTTATGGAGTCTTTCCCCACAGTATAGGTTCCTTTATCAGTAGAAAATAAATAAGCATTTTCCCTTTTGGTATATTTTTCTAGTCCAGAAAATTGGCCACCAGGCCTAAAAATAAGTTCAAAAGAAATGGGTACATTATCAGTGCCAGTAATTTCAATTTCAACCTCAATACCATTGTTGGCTTCTTTTATTTTTACAGTAGTAAGTAATTTTTGGATTTCACTCTGCTTCCTTAAAGTTCTTGCATTTTATCCAAATCTCCGTCTGGAGAAATTTTTTCTTTTTCAAGAGGTTGGTAGTATGGGCCTTCTAATGATTTTGTTAAAACCCAAGCATCTCCTATTTGTTCTATTTTTTCTGATTGAAATTGCCCTTTTCCGAAGAAAGAACCAGAAATACGCATGGCTTGTAGTACTGCATTGCCCTTATGGAAAGTTAGCCAACTTGTATTATTTGATAAAATAGTGGTATCCCAATTCCCGCGTCTAATACGTACAACGCCTGAATATGGAAAAGCCTTTGCATAATTTATGGGCAAAGGTTTATCAGCTGGTAATTCTTTCCAAAGAGTTGGGTCTTCTAAGAAATAATCAAGATAGCCTGCCAATTGGTCTTTGCTGCTAGTCATTTCAATTTGTCTAGCCATTGCTGCCATTTCCCCATTGTTTTTTTGCAAAGCCATGAAACGGTAGCAGTAATAATATTTCGTCATTTTACCAATTGTGCCTTTGTCTTGTCTGTTTGATGCCTCGGTAACAACCTCGCCATTTGGATGAACATAATACAAAGTCATTTCAAGGTTTTTAAACACCGGTTCCAACAATTCTGGTTTATTAAGTCCTTTTGCCATAATTATCAACGAACGATTGACAATTGGTGAATAACTATTGGTACTTTTTTCGGTGTATTGTCCATCAGGGTCTAAATCAATATGCTCTGCAAGCCATTGGTCGATGCGAGTAATGTAGCGTTTGTCGGGGAAAAGGGCATTTATTTTAGTTAAAGCTGCTGAAACTACCCAACGATGATTTGGAGTGTGAATACCACCAACAATTAGGGCTTCTCCAGCATTTTTTATAAAATTCGCTAGAAGGATAAGCGCTTTTTCTGAGTTAGGGATATTTGCCTTTTTTAAAAAAGAATAAGCAGGAATAATATTTTCTAGAATAAAGGCTGTATCCGGAGTGGAATGAAAGTTAGTTTGTAATAAATCAATGGTACCGTCAGAATGTTGGAATTTAAGCATAGATTTTGCTGCATCTTCTACATCTTTTAATACTTCTTGTGACCGATAAAATATAGATTCTTTGCAAAAAATAAGCATGCATCCTTTTCCAATAAAAGCAGCAGTGGAATGTGGATTAGGAATTTCTTCTCCATCCAAATATCCTCTAACATATTTATTTGTAGGATCTAAGATTTTATTAGATTTAAAACCGGGCAATTGCTGGTCATGAATTTTTATCCACTCTATGAGCCATTTTGGCTTTACGTCTTCAAAAGACCTAAAACCAAGAACAGGCATAACACAGAGTGTGGTTAAACCAGAATTAATAAATGACCTTCTGTTCATCAAAATAGTAATTATTTAAAGCTGAATAAAATACGGGACTTAAAATTCTCTGATTTTAATACTTCTAAAATGAACCTCGTCTCCGTGATCTTGCAATAACAAATGACCGGATACGGCTTGTGCAAAATTCGGATACGAATTATATTTACTTTTTAGAATTAAATTTCTAAATATTTGAGAATTGCGGTCATATTCTACCATTTTTAAGTTGTTAAGCCAATGTTCTACATGGCCATCTTTCACTACCAACCTCAGTTTGTTCCATTTGCCTGGAGGGTTCATTCGTTTGTCTTTGCTCCCTTCTGAAAGGTTTTCGGATGTAATTAGGTCGTAAAGTGAAGCGGTAGTTCTGTTTCCATTTACGCCTTCTTTGGCATCAGGATGTACTTTGTCGTCCAATATTTGAAACTCAGGGCCTAAACCAGTTCCTGCTCGTTTTTTTCGGTCTTCTACCACAAAATATTTCAGACCACTATTGGCCCCTGGAGTAAGTTTGAAATCCATTTCCAGTTCAAAATTTGAGAACTCTTTGTCGGTTATGATGTCTCCACTTTTAACGGTACTATCCTTTTTCGTACCCAGAACTTTCAAAACACCATCTTGAATAGCCCAGCCTTGTTTTGGAAATGTATCATAATTTGCCAAACGCCAGCCATTGGTAGTTTTGCCATCCCAAAGCAAGCTCCAACCTTTTCGTTTTTCGTTTTCTGTTAATTGATTGATCAAATAACTGATTTCCGGAGCTTCCTCTCCACCTTTAATCACTTCTTTGAGGTTCTCCGTAGCAATTCTGATATTTTTCCATTGCACGGTTAGCCCGTTTTGTACTTCATTTTTTATTTGATGCACCTGAAGAGCAATAAATCCTTTAGCGGTTTGTGGGTCAAAAACATTTGCACAAGGAATCCCATTTATCCAAGTTTTGAGGTTATTTCCAATGGCTTCAATATGATATTTGTTCCATTGTCCATTTTTAAAAGCGGTTTGGCCTTTGGGGTTAATTGATAATGGATACAACCATCCATTTCTAGCTTCATCGTAAATGCCACCTGCCCAAGACCGATCACCTGGGTCAATTTCAACTTGATAGCCATGCACTCGGCCATTATTAAAAGAAGGGTCACTTAAACTTCGAATCTGGATACCCGAATTTAAACCGGGGTCTACTTTTACTTCCATTTCCAACACAAAATCTCCATATATTTCATCGGTACAAAGAAAAGTGTTGGGCGTATTCATTTGGGATATACCCATAATTACTTTATTGGCAATTTTGTATTCGGCATTACCATTTTTCTTGGTCCATCCTTTAAAATCAGTGCCATTAAATAGTTCTTTCCATGGGTTTTGAGCAAAAGTTTGTAAGGACAAAAGCGAAAGGAATCCCCAAAAAAATGTCTTTTTCATATTGTAATGTACGGGTTTTTAATAATTGGGATTAAAATAAAGAGGAGAAGAATTATCTTCTCCTCTTTTTTCTGATTTAACAAACTAGAAATTAATATCCTGGATTTTGTGCCATCGGCGGAAAAGATAAATCTATTTCACTTTGAGGGATAGGTCTCAAATAATGAATATCTTTAATGGTATTACTTTTGCCTGCCCAAACATTATATTTAGAGACTCTTTCAATCAATTTTCCCGTTCTTTTCAAATCAAACCAACGGTCATATTCACCCAATAGCTCTCTTGCTCTTTCGTCAAGAATTAGGTCGATGGATATATTTGCTGCTGTGGCTCTATAAGAAACGGCATCCAATGACTTAAAACTACCAAATTCTTTGGCACATTTTGGATCTTGAGCTTTTTTTGAACCTAAAGCGCGGTCTAAAATTCTATTATAATAATTTTCTGCACCACCTAATTTTCCTCCTTTAGCTCCTTTAACAATGGCTTCCGCAGCAATAAGATATGCCTCTGCTGAACGGAAGATAGATTCATTAAAAGTTCCAAAAGCGTCACCATAAGGAATACCAGGTTGCCAAAACTTAAACATATGTGGTTCGCCACCAGGAAAACTACTAACTGGAATGCCATTCACCAGGTTGTATCCTCCACTCCATTCATCTGGATTAACAACGGAGTAATTCCTTTTTCCGCCAACATCTACGCCCCTGTCGGCTAAATTAGTGGCGGGTTTGTTCCAAGGACGGTATAAAACAACCGTATCACCCGCTTTAATATCTACTCTAAGGGCAGGATTTACTATTGGAAGCGGCCTAAAACCGGCTACCGCTTGTAATGCATATCCAACTTCAAGAAAGTTATGGTCGTATCGAGTATCAATGTCTGGATCATACATACGATAAATAGTATACCCTAGATTATAAATTCCTTGAGAACGGTTATAATCGGATGTTCTTCCTTTTGTACCTGGAAAGCCTTCTGAACCTCCTCCAAAAACGGAATGTAAATTATTTCCTCCGGCGGCATCAGGCGAGAATGCAGCATCTGTTTTATTGGTTAATACATCAGGATTATATTGTACTGCAAAGATAATTTCAGGATTTTTATCGTTTTGTGCACCCGTATATTGTTTTAAGGGGTTTTCATTTCTGGTTGGGAAAAGGGCATTGTAATTAGCCGCAAGAGGGTAGGTATCAATAACCTTGTCTGCCAGTTGAAGTGCCATATCAAAATCTGCATTTGAGCCACCCAAAGTATTTCTAAAATTCCAGCCTCTTGTTAAATATACTTTTGATAATAAAAACTGAGCCGCACCTTTTGTTACTCTCCCATAATTTGAAGCGCTGGTAGGAAGTTTGGCTTCAGCATCGGTTAAATCAGCAATAATCTGTTTATAAATATCTGCAGAAGCAACTCTTACAGCTTCTTTGCTTGCACCCGTTGTTTCTTTAAGTGGCATAGGTACGTCGCCCCATTGCTGCACGAGATAGAAATAAGATAATGCTCTTAAAAACTTGGCTTCAGATACACGGGTATCTTTTAATGCAGGGGCCATAGTTGTTATTGCGGCAGACCGTTCAATGGCAGTGTTTGTTCGAGCAACTTGTGCATAAAGTAAGGTCCAAAGGCTTTGTACTTCAGGAATAGAGGGGTTTAGTCTAATATCATATTGATCAATATAAGTTCCAATTTGAGTAGGGTTGGAAAATTTAGGATCGTTTCTGCCTCCATTAAAAAAGATATCTGTGCCATTTAAAACCAATGTGCGATTTTGATGAATATTTCTTAGTAATGGATAGCAGGCCCTTACTAAATCTTCAAAACCAGCTTCTGTTTTGTAATACACATCGGTTGTCAGTGTAGAAACTGGTTTTTCGACCAAAAAATCGTCTTTACAACCAGCCACAATCAGGCAGGTAAAAGCTAAGGCTAAATTTGTTAAACGTTTATTAATTATTGATTTCATTGTAATAATTTTTTTAATTCTAAATTAGAAACTAATGTTTACACCAAAAGTATAAATAGCAGATGGTACATCATCCTGGAAAACGGCTGAATTAAATTCAGGATCAAATCCAGAATATTTGCTAACTATTATTGGGTTAGAAACTTGGGTATATAACCTAGCACTTGACATTTTCAGGGTATTTAATAGTTTGTTTGAAACAGTATATCCTAAAGTAATGTCAGAGATCCTAAGAAAACTTGCATCTTGATAATTGATGGCATTTCGGTAAGGGTTGGCAGCTACTACACCGTAATATGTATTGGAAGGATTGTCGCTCCTCCAATAATCTAAACTAGCAAGTTTGTTATATCTAGTACCTCCAATATCACCAAATGTTCCAGAAAGTGTTCTGTTGTTGTATTGAACCCCGTTTCTATAATAGGTGAAAAAAGAAAGATCAATGTTTTTGAATTTCAAACGATTCGTCATCCCCAGAATCCAATTGGGTAATTCAGAACCTAAAACTACTCTGTCGTCAATAGCATTTGAAGAAGAAATAATGCCATCATTGTTTACATCTACTACTTTTACCGAGCCGGGCACTTGTTTGTATTTGGTGGCCAAATCAGTTTCTGATGTTTGCCAAATACCATCAAATTTATAATCAAAGTTGGCTCTTATTGGGTATCCTACAAACAATCTGTTTCCTTTATCTTCTTTTTGCCCGTCTCCATAAAGCTCCAATAGTTTGTTTTTGTTTTTAGTAAAAGTGAATGAAGTGCTCCAGTTAAAGTCTTTTTTTGCAATGTTAACTGTATTTAAGGTCAATTCAACACCTTTATTTTCTATTTTACCTACATTAGCCACTACCTGATTGAAACCTGATACAGTAGGAATTTTTTGATTTAAAATCAGGTCTTCAGTTTTTCTGTTATACACTTCTAATGAACCTGCAATTCTATTCTTAAAGAAACCGAAATCTAGTCCAAAGTTTAACTCTTTACTTCTTTCCCATCTTAAGTCTTTATTTGCAAGATTTAAAGGGGCGAAACCAAATGCGGCTGTTCCGTCAAAATCATAACCCGTATTTAACAGGGAGGCTTGAGTACTATACGGTGCTACACCTGCGTTTCCAACTTGGCCATAACTTAATCGAAGTTTTAAGTTAGAGAAAATATTTAGGTTACTAATAAATTTCTCATCTCCTAGACGGTAAGCTAAAGCCACAGATGGGAAAAATGCCCATTTGTTGCCTTCTGCTAATTGAGAAGCACCGTCAGACCTACCTGTAAGGGTTAATAATACTTTTTCATTAAAAGTATAATTTACTCTTCCCATATAAGAAAGAATGGAACGCTCTACCAATGAACTAGCAAACCCTTGGATTATACCAGTACCCAAGGCATACCAATCGGAAGCATAAGGGAGATCCCTTGCAGCAATGGTGTAGCTTTCATTTCTTTGATAAAAAGCACTTTGAAGCCCAGTGATACCTATTTTGTGTTTTCCTAAATCAAGATTATAATTTAGAATATTATCTATGGTATAATTTCCTTGAGTTCGATTATCAAATTGTGTTCTTGGCTTAGCTCCAATTTGAGATTTTGACCATTGGCCTCTAAAATCTCCAATCCTCTGTGAGTTAAAAGAAGAGGAAAGCGAGGTACGAAAACTTAAACCTTTAAGCAATGATATATCTAAATAAGCATTTGTCATAGCTGTAAGGGAAGTGGTTTGAAGTTTTGACGTTTTTGGGTCAATATCTGCTAATGGGTTAGGGGTTTGTTTATCATTAATACCCATCCAATACGCATATCCATCAATGTTAAAATCGGCATTTTCAGAAGGGTTGGCTAAATCTGAAAAATATACCGTACCCATGGGCCTCGCTCTATATGCGTTTCTGAGAGATTCTTGTGAGCCTAAATTTTGATCACTGTAGGTGACATAAGAGGTAAATCCAATTTTAAAACGCTCACCAATTTTGCTATCTAAACCCGCATTTAAATTATATCTTTTAAATCCAGTTTCAAGCACATTTCCGTTTTCAGTTAAATAACCACCGGAAAAGCGATAGGTTGTTTTTTCTGTGCCACCTGAAACACTTAGATTGTGATTCATTTGCAAAGCGGGATCAGTAACTAAATCTACCCAGTCCACGGTATTGTTGTTGTCAATATTTGCCTTTTCTGCTGCAGTAAAAGTTGCCCCTGTAGATTTTTCCAAAATCCTGTCCGTATAAATTGCTTTATAAAATTCTGCAGTATTCATTAGTTTGGGCAAATGTGCCGGCACTTTCATTCCTACATAGCTATCATAACTTACGCGAGGCTTGCCAGAAAGGCCTTTTTTCGTTGTAATAATAATTACTCCGTTTGCACCTCTAGCACCATAAATAGCAGTAGAAGAGGCGTCTTTCAAAACATCCATAGTTTGAATATCGTTTGGGTTAAGTACATTAATATCACCCCCCATCAATCCGTCAATCACTACTAAAGGTTCAGTAGAGTTATTTATAGTATTTTCCCCTCTAATTGTAATATTATATCCCGAGCCCGGCCTGTTATCTCTTTTTGTGACTGTTGCACCAGCTACTTGACCTTGGATTGCTCTAGCTGCTTGTACGGGATTGGCCCTAACAATGTCTTTTGACTGAATTTGAGAAACTGCACCAGTTAAATCTTTTTTCTTTATTTCACCGTAACCAACTACCACGACTTCCTCTAACATTTTTTGATCGGCTTTTAGAACGATATCAAAATTGGTTTTATTTCCGATACTAACTTCTTGGTTTTCAAAGCCAACAAAGCTAATCACCAAAGAATTGTTTTCATCAGGCACATTTAAGGAAAAATTACCATCTATGTTAGTGGTTGTTCCTTTGTTGGTTCCTTTTATAGTTATGCTAGCACCCACAATAACTTCACCATTATCGTCCTTAACACTACCCTTAATGGGTTTATCTAGTATAAAAGGAACGAACTCTTCTATTTCATTTTCGATAATACCAAGTTTTTCTAAGCTCTTTTGAAGTACAATTTGTCTTCCTAAAACTTTATAGTTTAAGTGAAGAGGGGAAAGTAACTTTTGTAAAACCTCGCTTAAAGTTGAGTTTTCTACATTTAAACTTACTTTGTTATCGTTTTTTACAAGGCTTGAGTTATAGATAAATCGAATTTCTGCCGATTTTTCAATTTCACTCAAAACTCTTTTAAATGGCTGGGCATTAGCTTTCAATGTAATTCTTTTATCGAGTATTTCTTGTGAATAGCCGTTGCTAGCAACAGAGACTCCAACAAAAAATAATAGAAGAAAAATTTGAGAAAGCAATCGAGTAATAAAACTCGAGGATTTTCTTTGTTTTGGTAAATTTTCTTTCATTGTTTTAGTTTAAAATTTGGTCATTTGTATTAAGTATAAATATTATTTTTAGATTGATTACATATTATTAACATCCATGTGATTTTATAATAAAAACACTATCATTAACTTCAAATGTTGCATCTAAAGCGAAACAGATTAATTTGATTTTCTCAAGCAAAGGTTCATCAGAAAGCTGGGCTGTAAGTTTACAATTAGAAAGTTTTTCTGCATTATATTTTATCTCTACATGATAAGCTTTTTCTATTAACTTCAATATTTCAATTGCTGGTGTTTCATCAAAATTGAAGGTTAATTTTTGAATGGGTTGTAAAAGCTCATGCTGTTTTACTATTCTTGGTTTGTTTAAAGATTCTGTCGATTGTTGAATATTTATTTGTTCGTTTTGATTTAAGACCAAACCTTTTAAACCTTTACCAATAATCTTTTCCTCTTTATTTTTATCGTTTTGTAATATTATTGAAACTTTTCCTGTTTTTACTATTACTTGAGAACTATAAATATCGGTTTTTATAGTAAAG
>JANNWE010000146.1:0-1516 GCA_031414675.1 Cytophagaceae bacterium | reverse complement strand
TACTAAAAAGCCAATAAAATTTGTTTATTAAGCAACAAAGTAAGAATAAAAATCGTATTTCTCTGAAAACCAATATGATCTTATGAAACTTCCTATTTTTATTGCTATTATTCTCTTTTCATTTGCCTGCGAAAATAAATCAAATGATGAGATTGATCCCAAAAATTCTAATCCCGATTGGGCAATAGATTCGCATAACAATGACGGACAGCCCGATTATTCTATAATTTTTCCACAAGAAAAGGTGAATGTTGTGGAAATTACAATAGGTAAAACTAATTGGGAAGCTATTAAAGTTGATATGGTAGGTAAAAACAAAGGTAGCTTTGGCGTAGGGGGTGGAACTCCAGGTGGGGGAGGTGTTCCACCAGTTGGAGGTGGAGTACCTCCCGCCGGTGGGGGCGGAGGTGTTACAGATTTTGGTTTGGAGCCTGCCTATGTTACGAGCTCAGTGAAATTTAATGGTAAAAAATGGCAAAATGTAGGTTTCAGATTGAAAGGGAATTCAACCCTAAATTCATCTTGGCGATCAGGGATTTATAAATTGCCTTTTCGATTGAAGATGGATGAATTTGAAGATAAATATCCTGAAATTGAGAATCAAAGAATGTATGGTTTTAAAGACCTTTCATTTTCTCCGGGGGCTAAGGATAATTCACTAATTAGAGAGAAAGTTGCATCCGATATTTTCAGAATGGCAGGTATTCCAAGTGCTCAAACGACCTTTTACAAAGTGTATATTGATTTTGGTGATGGATTGAAATATTGCGGTGTTTATACTGTGGTTGAAGTGGTAGATGACACGATGGTAAAAAGCCAATTTGGAGAAGATAAAGGTAATATTTATAAACCAGAGTCTAATTTTACTACATTTAATTCTGCTCAATTTGAAAAGAAAAACAATGAAACTGAAGCAAATTTTTCTGATGTTCAAGGAGCTGTTGCAGCTTTGAATGCTCCAAATAGGACTACTGACCCAGCTGCTTGGCGTTCCAATTTAGAAAAATTCATGAATATGGATCATTTCGTGAAATGGTTGGCAATAAACTCTACTTTGGTGAGTTGGGATACCTACGGAGGCATAGCACATAATTATTATTTATACAATCATCCGACCAAAAAGCTCCTTTGGATTCCTTGGGATAATAATGAGGCCCTGACCTCACAAGAACGTGTAAAAATTACATTAGCAGGCATTGCTGGCAATTGGCCTTTGATTAAATATGTAAATGAAGACCCTGTGTATTATGCTAAATACAAAGCAGAGGTTAAAGAGTTTACGAATACTACATTCACTCCTGAAAAAATGAATGCAATGTTTGATAAAGCAACAAATATGATTTCACCATTTGTTGTTGGATCCGAAAAAGAGGTAGCACCTTATACCCACCTCACCAATTCAAACAGTTTTACCTCGGCAATTGGTATTTTGAAGCAGCATGTGGTTACAAGAAACACTGTAGCAAAGGCTTTTGCTAATTAAACCCAAACTCAATAGACTTTTTGGCGAAATGAA
>JANNWE010000145.1:0-36326 GCA_031414675.1 Cytophagaceae bacterium | reverse complement strand
TGCTACTCTAGCACGAGCTCCTGGAGGCTCATTCATTTGACCAAATATAAAAGTAGCCTGAGAATCTTTTAATGCTTCTCTATCCACAACACTAAGATCCCATCCTCCTGATTCCATTGAATGTTTAAAGGCATCTCCGTACTTTACAATACCTGACTCAATCATTTCACGAAGCAGGTCATTTCCTTCTCTCGTACGTTCACCAACACCAGCAAATACTGAAAGTCCAGCATAGGCCTTAGCAATATTATTGATTAATTCTTGAATCAATACTGTTTTTCCTACTCCAGCACCACCAAATAAACCAATTTTTCCTCCTTTAACATATGGAGCCAATAAATCAACAACTTTAATACCAGTAAATAAAACTTCAGTAGTAGTAGCTAAGTCTTCAAATTTTGGAGCATTTCTATGAATGGAAATCCCTGGGGTGTTTACTGGCCCTAATCCATCAATTGCTTCTCCTACTACATTAAAGAGTCTTCCTTTAATGGCTTCTCCAGTAGGCATAGTAATTGGAGATCCTAGGTGAGTTACTTCTTGACCTCTTTGCAAACCATCAGTACTATCCATAGCGATAGTACGTACACGATCTTCACCAAGATGCTGCTGACATTCAAGAATTACTTTTTGTCCATTTGATTTGGTAACAGACATTGCGTCTAAAATTGCAGGTAGAGAAGCGGCTTCCCCCTCAAAACTTACGTCCACTACAGGCCCGATTATTTGTGAGATTTTACCAATATTTGCCATTTATGCTTTGTTTTTAATTAAATCTTCTGATTTTTGAAGTGCAAAATTATCACATTTGAATGACAAAACAAACTCAACTCTACACTTTTTGCATTTTTTTTAGAGAATAGCACTGAAATTGCAAAAAAAAGATGCATTTGATAGGTATTTACCTGCCCTTAGCTGAATATTTTCACCTTTAAAATAAAGAATATTTATCAGTCCAAGAAAAATTTTCAGCAATAATGGCCTTCTTGTTTTCCCTTAAAAAATCTAGGAATGATTGTGCAACTGGAGAGAACCTTTTATTTTTATTCCATACCAAATTCCATGTAGAATTAACAGGAAGCCCGATAAAAGGAACCACTTTTAAATCTCCAATAATAAGTTCATTTTTTATCCCAATTAAGGGCATAATAGAACAACCGAGATCCGAAATAACGGCTTGTTTAACAGCCTCGTTAGAAGTTAACTCTATTTTCTTTCTTACGTCAAAGTTATTTCTTCTCAAATAGTGCTCCATCATTCTTCTGGTCCCTGAGCCCTCCTCCCTGTAAATTAATTGAATTTTATCAAATAAACTATGATCACTTTCTTCTATTTTTAAATGATTTTTTCCGCTTTTTACTAAAAAAAGGTTATTCTGCATCAGTTCCTCATTTTCAAAAACCATGCTCTCTGGCAAAATCGATAATAAACAAAAATCTGCTTCATTTTTTTCCAAACTTTCAAGCACTTTTGTCCTATTTGTAACATCCATTATCAGTTCAACGGACAAATTATCTTTTAAAAATTTATGCAAAAAAATAGGCATTATATACTTACCAGTAGAAACAATAGAAATAACTAATCTTCCGGAAATTTGCCCTTTTGAACTTAAAGTCTTGAAGTTTAACAAATCTATTTCATTTATTATTCGTTGAGCTACTTCTGCAATCTCTTTTCCAAAATCGGTAACATAAAGCTTGCGACCTATAACTTCGGTTAAAGGAACATCAAATTGCATTTGAAAATTTTTTAGCTGAATGGAAACCGCTGGCTGAGTTAAGTTTAACTCATCCGCTGCTTTTGTGATACTTTTTAACTGCGTAACTTTTAAAAAAATCAACAATTGATGTAAAGTATAATTCATAAAATATTTTTATGTTAATCATTACAAATATAAATATAAATTAATAAACTATTACCTCGAAGTTTGCAAAAAAATAAAAAATATGCAAACTATAACAATTGCGAAAGGGGATGGAATAGGGCCTGAAATAATGGAAGCCACTCTATCTATTTTAAAAGCGGCAAAGGCAAATATTACAGTAGAAGAAATTCAAATAGGAGAACAAGTTTATCTTTCTGGAAACACATCTGGAATAGACATGGACGCATGGGATACAATAAGAAGAAACAAGATTTTCTTAAAATCTCCAATTACTACTCCTCAGGGAGGTGGGTACAAAAGTCTAAATGTAACTACCCGTAAATTTTTAGGCCTTTATTCTAACGTTAGGCCATGCACCAGTTTACATCCATTTGTAGAAACTAAACACCCAAATATGGATTTAGTAATTATAAGAGAAAACGAAGAAGACCTCTATGCTGGTATAGAGCATCAACAAACTGACGAAGTAATACAATGTATAAAGCTAATCAGTAGACCTGGCTGTGAAAAAATAGTAAGGTATGCTTTTGAATATGCAAAGCAAACAGGTAGAAAGAAAGTAACCTGCATGACAAAGGACAATATAATGAAGCAAACAGACGGCCTTTTTCATCAAGTGTTTAATGAAATAGCTAAGGAATATCCAGAAATTATTACTGAGCATATGATAATTGACATAGGTACAGCCAGATTAGCAGATACACCAGAAGATTTTGACGTGATAGTTACTTTAAATTTATATGGAGATATCATTTCTGACGTTGCTGCTCAAATTGCTGGGTCAGTTGGTTTGGCAGGCTCAGCTAACATTGGAGAAACCTGTGCTATGTTTGAGGCAATTCATGGCTCAGCTCCTACAATAGCCGGTCAAAATATAGCAAACCCTTCAGGTCTCATTCAAGGGGCAGTAATGATGCTTAATCATATTGGCCAAACAGATATTGCAGAAAAAATACAAAATGCTTGGTTGAAAACCATTGAAGAAGGAATACATACAAAAGATGTTTTTAATGATAAAATTAGTAAAAAATGTGTCACAACATCTGAATTTACAGAGGCAGTAATCAATAATCTCGGCAACATACCTTCCACTCTTCCGCAAGTTTCTTTCAAAAAAGACACTCCACTAAATTTACCAAAATACGTAAGAAAAGAAGCAGCAAAAAAAGAACTTGAAGGACTTGATATTTTTGTGCATTGGACTGCGGGAGATGCAAAAGAAATGGGAGCAATGATGAAACAATTAGAAACTCCTGAAATTTTCTTAAAAATGATTACCAACAGAGGAATTAAAGTTTGGCCAGAGGGGTTTGAAGAAACATTCTGCACCGATCATTGGAGATGTAGATTTAAAAGTTCAGAAGGTTATTCATTCAGCAAGGCAAAAATTGTAGAGCTATTAACTAAAGCTAATGAACTAGGAATTGACACAATAAAAACAGAAAATCTTTACTCTTTTGATGGAATACCTTCTTATTCCTTAGGACAAGGACAGTAATTCAATAGTTTATGAATCACTTAGAATATTAAATTATTTTGAAGAAAATAATTCAGAAAAAACTTATAAAAAATTAAAAAAAAACTGCAGATAATTAAAGTATTATCTGCAGTTTTTTAATCATTAAATTCTATTGTTTTTAATAAAAACCTTGGGATTTGCAGCAGCCTTTACTATATCTATGCTTTCATTTTAGCTTCGATAGTTTGTTGTGTATGAGGTACTGCTTTAAGTCTTTCTTTAGGAATTAACTTTCCAGTGTCTTTACAAATGCCATAGGTGCCATTTTTAATTCTAATAAGTGCACCTTCAAGTTGAGAGGCAAACTTTTGTAATCTTGAAGCAGATTGGCTCAATTGTTCTTTCTCTCTTACGTCAGCACCATCTTCTAAAGTTTTTGAACCGACAGCAGTATTATCTGTGCCATTATCATTCTTTCTACTAAGCGTCTCTTTAATAAAATTAACTTCGTTGTTGGTTGCTGCTAATTTTTTTAAAATTATTTCCTCGAATTCAGCAAGTTCAGTTTCTGAATATCTTGTTTTTTCTTCTAGTGTTACCATGCTATAACAGTCTTAAATGGGTGTAGTAATAATTAGTTTAAATTCGGCTGCAAATATAAAGCTTTTAAAATCCAAATCAATTTTTTTACAACATAAAAAAATCATCTGCAAAAAATGAGCTTGTAAGTATTCTACAGTAAAAAAAAATTTTAACCACCTTCTTTCAAATATTTCGAAAGAATCAATTGCTAAATGTCGATTTTACAACTTTAAAAATTAACAATTCTGCTTATTTCCATAGGATAAATTTGTGGAAAAACATGACATTTTTAAGTTAACCATTAATTTAGCTAAATTTGCAAATAATTAGGAAAACAAAATAGTAAACAGTTCAATATGTCATACTTAGAACCAGCTCCGATAAAGGACAAAGAAAATCCTTTAGAATCGATGATGTCAAGATTTGATTCAGCAGTTAAAATTTTAGGGATCAGCGATGAAATGTACAACATTCTAAAAGTTCCAGCCAGACAGGTAATTGTAGGATTACCCGTAACTATGGACAACGGAAAAATTCAAGTTTTTGAAGGATACCGTGTTATTCACTCTACTATCTTAGGCCCGGGAAAAGGCGGTATTAGATTTGATCCTGATGTTACTTTAGACGAAGTAAGGGCATTAGCTGCATGGATGACGTGGAAATGTGCTGTTGTTGACATTCCATACGGCGGTGCAAAAGGAGGAATTGCCTGCAATCCTCGAAATATGTCTTCTGGTGAAATGGAACGATTAATGAGAGCATATACATCATCAATGTTAGATATTTTTGGACCAGACAAAGACATTCCAGCGCCAGACATGGGTACGGGCCCAAGAGAAATGGCTTGGCTAATGGATGAATACTCAAAAGCTAAAGGTCAAACTACCTTAGCTGTTGTCACTGGTAAACCATTAGTATTGGGTGGCTCACTAGGCAGAACCGAAGCTACTGGAAGAGGAGTTATGGTTTCTGCACTTGCTGCAATGGATAAACTAAAACTTAATCCATATAGATCAACTGCGGCTGTTCAGGGTTTTGGAAATGTAGGATCTTTTGCTGCATTATTATTGAAGGAAAAAGGAGTTAATATAGTTGGAATAAGTGATGTATCAGGTGCATACTACAACGACAAAGGAATAGACATAGAAAAAGCAATTGCCTATAGAAATGCCAACAATGGAACGTTGGAAGGTTTTAACGGAGCTGAAAAAATTGACGCGGAAGAATTACTCTTTCTTCCAGTAGATTTATTAGTTCCAGCGGCAAAAGAAGATGTAATTACAAAAGACAATGCAGCAAAAATTCAAGCTAAATTAATAGTAGAAGGAGCAAATGGTCCTACTTCATTTAAAGCCGATGATATTATTAATGAAAAAGGGATAATGGTTGTACCAGACATTTTAGCAAATGCTGGAGGCGTTACGGTTTCCTATTTCGAATGGGTACAAAATAGAATTGGATATAAATGGACATTAGACCGGATAAATAGAAGATGTGATAGAGCAATGAAAGATGCTTTTAATAACGTTTTTGACATTTCACAAAAATACAATGTTTCTTTACGTTTAGCCGCTTATATTTTAGCTATTGATAAAGTTTCAAGTTCCTATAAATTTAGGGGTGGTTATGGTTAATACCAATAACAAAAAAAAATCAAAGGACAAATACCATTAAGTGTTTGTCCTTTTTTATTTAATATTATATTTGTATTTGAAAAAATAAAATGAAAGATTTAAAAGATAAAGTAGTTTGGATTACTGGGGCTTCCTCAGGAATAGGAGAAGCCACAGCTTTAGAGCTTGCTAGACAGGGTGCCAAACTGGTTTTGTCAGCCAGAAGAACAGATGAACTTGAACGAGTAAAAAAAGCCACTGGGCTATCGGAGGAGAACATTATGGTACTTCCTATGGATGTTGAAAACTTTAAAGAATTGGAAGGTTTATGCCAACAAGTCATAAACAAATTTGGAAGAATTGACGTCTTATACAACAATGCAGGTATTTCTCAAAGGGGTAATGCCATTGAATCTACAATGGAAGTTTATAGAAAACTTATGGAGATTAACTATTTTGGAGTAATTGTACTCACAAAATTGGTTTTACCGATAATGATTAAACAAAATTTTGGACATTTTGTTGTTACAAGTAGTGTTTCAGGAAAACTTGGCTCACCTTGGAGATCTGGATACTGTGCATCTAAACATGCAATTCACGGATTTTTTGACGCGCTGCGGTCAGAAGTTTATGAAAACAACATCAAAGTTACCATTGTATGCCCTGGTTACATAAACACAGACATTTCAGTAAATTCTTTAGCAACTGATGGTTCTAAATACGGAAAAAAAGATACCAATCAATTGAAGGGAATGTCAGTAGAAACTTGTGCTAAAAAAATTGTTTTTGGTATTAAAAAAGAAAAATCCGAAATTTACATGGGGGGAAAAGAAATACTTGCTGTTTATTTAAAAAGATTTTTCCCCGCTTTATTAAATAAAATATTAGTAAATCAAGTTCCTAAATAAATCCAAAAATAAAACTTAAGCGATGAAAAAATATTTGTTACTTATAAGACACGCTAGTGCAGAAGAACCAACAAACTCTTCAATGATACGAGATTTTGACAGAGCGCTTACTTCTAGAGGCACCATGGAATCAGCCCGCTTAGGCAAACATTTAGCGAGCTTAAAACTAGGAATAAATCAGTTATTCTCTAGCCCTTCTGCAAGGACAATGGAAACTGCAAAATATATAGCAGAACAATTAAAATTTGAAACAGATGATATACTAGCAGAAGATGGACTATTTGGAAGTGGCCCAAGAAACTATCTTGCTTTAGTAAATAGCATTTCTGAATTATATACTTGTGTGGCAATAGTTGGACACAATCCAGAGGTTTCTTTTTTTACTGACTATTTATGTAAAGAGGATGTGGGGGGAAGTTTTGATAAAGCAACTGCAGTTTTAGTTTCATTTGAAGATTTGAAATGGAATGAAATCTCTCAAAAAGCTGGCAAAATAGAATTTAGAATAGATGTAAAAGATTTATATGAAAATGAATAAAAAGAATAGAAATATATTTAGAACTATATTCTTAATTTTTTTAGCCATAGTATTGTATATTCTATATGATATGTCAAGGCAAACTACAGCACCTTGGAATAAAAAGAAACAAATTGAGAGGGCTTTCCCAAAATAAAAAAACTGTATCGAATCAATGACAAGATACAGTTAAATTTAAATTTCAAAAACCACTATTTAAATAACTTTAAGAAATTGGTTTTTAACCAACTTTCTTCGGATTTAATTACCATCTCAATTGTATTATCGGCAAAACCCGCAACTGTATTAATATCTGCAATAATTTTTAACAATTCCTTATTTTCTTCAGAATCAGCTGGAAGACCTTTTTTGATTTCATCCATAGATTCTAAAATTGGAGCAATCTCTCGTCTTCTCCTTTCTCTAGCTATCTGACGAGCCACTTTCCATATATCTTTTTCAGCATGAAAAAATTCCTTTCTTTCGCCAGGCAACAGTTGTTTATAAATAAGACCCCAAGTCATCAAATCTCTTAGGTTCATATTTACGTTACCTCTTGAAATTTGAAGTTCATCCATAATTTCGTCTGCATTTAATGACCTGGAAGAAAGTAAAAGCAAAGCGTGAATTTGCGACATAGTTCTGTTGATCCCCCACTGAGTGGCCAAGGTACCCCACGTGTGGATAAACCGATCTTTCGCTTCTTTTAATTCCATACAATTATCTTATATTATATTTATAGCACGCACATTAAGTTCCAAATTAAAATAGTTATTTTGAATTTTCAAAATATTCTGAAAGTTTTCTTTCAAAAAAAAAGACAATTTATGTCTTTACGGTATGTTTTTTGAGATTAAATAACATGTACCATTACAATATTACTAAAATTATGCCAATTATGTTTGTATTAATCAAAAAAATGAAATCGTCATTTGCTCAAAGTATTGCTATTCTTTTTTTATTAGCATTAATTTCATCTTGTTCAAAAAATGAAATAAAAGTATCTCTAGCAGACCAACTATCAGGAGATTATATTGCCAAATCTATAAATATTGGTGGCACCCTAATTCCAATGCCATTTATTTCTGGAAAAACAATTTTAGATATAAAATTTATTGTCACCAAAAAAATGGAAAATGAAGTAAGTTTAGTGGTAGAACTTAAGGAAACTTTGGATGGAAAAGATAAGTTAAGCCGGGAGAATTATGATAAACTTACGCTTAAAGAGAATACGGATGGCTCTATTTCCCTATCTTCAGAAGGAAAAGAAATAGCAAAAGTATCCAATCAAAACATAAAAGCAAAGTATGATTTTAATGGAATTGATACTACGATTGAAGGGGTAAAAAAATAATAAAAGCTAATTTACTTTAGCTTTTTTTGAGGACTAAAATATTTTGACAGACGGATTCGCTTAAATTTTCAATTTTATCCGAAAATAATACTTGCATGCTTTTGTCAAAATCTTGATGACTTTTTATTTTTAAAGTTTCTCCCAATTTTAGGTTAATATTCCCCAATAGTCTTAAAAAACTATCTAATGAATTTGCAACTCCTACAAATGTAACAACATCATTTACAGCACATTCACTAAGTTTTACATAATTCAAAATGGGCAAAACTCCATTTTCATCGGGAATTGGTGAACCGTGAGGATCCACTTTGGGATGGTTTAGTATTTCAGAAATTTTATTGAAAAATGCAACTGACTTGATGTGCTCTACTTGCTCTGCAATTTCATGAACTTCATCCCAAGCAAAACCCATTTCCTCTACCAAATAAATTTCTGTCAATCTATGCTTTCTAATAATTAAACCCGCTTCTTTTTTGCCTTTTTCTGTTAAACTCAAGGGTCGATACTTTTCATAGTTAACTAACCCTTTTTCTGAAAGCTTCTTTACCATAGAATTTACGGTAGGCATTTTTATGGAAAGCCCTACACTCAAATCCAAAACACTTACTTCGGATTCCCCCATTCCTAGATGATATAGCGTTTTTAGATAATTTTCTTCTGTTAATGATAGCATAAATACGAATAGCGTTTGAAGTTTTCAAGAAAAACAAATTTTTGTTTTAACGAATAGCAAAAAACCTTTTTCAGCTACTTTAAAAACAATTTAGGCACTGGAATATCAGGCAGGTTGATGTTCCATTCTTAATAAATCATTTACAGTTTTTACTGGATTAAAAGTAATCAAAGGAACTTCTACGAAAAGGGTATTCCAGTTTGCCATTGCTCCGTTCCATAATCCAGGCAATTCTTGAGCCTTGAGTATCTTTCCACTTTGAGATTTTTCAGTTATAAATCCAGTGGTAGGATCTCTAAAATCAAGTAAATCATACTTCAATTTCTTATGATTTTTTACAGCACAAATTAAGTCAACCGGATTGAAATGAGTTGCCATTTCGAAAATTTCCTTTTGTTTCTTATTTTTCATGTTTATTTGAGCCGATTCTACTACATGTAAAGAAACCGACCCATCAGCATTTTTAACCCAAAAAGGCCCTCCCCCAGGTTCCCCCACATTTTTCACCATTCCGCATATTCTTAAGGGCCGGTCTAACTTATGAATAGCATAAGATAATTTAGCATCATAAGAAAGAGACCTAAATCCCTTAGGAGGTTCTACATTTAATGAAGTTCTAATAAACTTCAATGCCTTATTTAACATATAGACACTTACATTAGGTTTTTCTAATGCTTTTGAAAACTTAAATATTTGTTTTTGGAAGTGGAGCAATAAGCCCGCTAAGGCTTTCTTATAGGCAATTGTTTCCTCTTTTAAATGATCAGGTACTACATTGTCAATGTTTTTAATAAAAATCACTTCAGCATCTTGTTCATTTAAATTTTCTAATAATGCACCGTGACCTGCTGGTCGAAACAAAATATTTCCTGATTTATCTCTAAAAGGTTCATTATTCATATCCACCGCAATGGTATCGGTAGAAGGTTTTTGCTCTGAAAAACTTATGTCAAATTTTACATTAAATTTCTCTTGATATTTTACTAATACATTTGCTAAGAGCTGTTTGAATTTTTTCTTATGTTCGGGAGAAACTGTAAAATGCAACTTCACCCTACCCTTATTATTTGCGTACAAAGCCCCTTCAACCAGATGTTCTTCCACCGCCGTTCTAGTGCTATCTTTATAACTGTGAAATTCTAAAAGACCTTTGGGCATTGCTCCATAATCTAAACCATCAGCATTTAACAAACCTTCCAAAATAGCCTGTTTGCTATCTGATTTCATCGCTTTTTTTAAGCTTTCATAAAATGCAAAATCTTTTAATTTCAAAAAAAACTGGTCAACGGACTTATCAAAACTAGATTCGTCTTTTGCAGAAAATAAAGATTTAAACATTCTACTTGCAGCCCCAGAAGCGGGAACAAACTTCAATAACTTGTTTTTGGAAGCTAATTTCTCAAATAAATCTAAATTCGCTGATTTTGAAATTTCATCTAATTTTATAATTCCTTCGCCAATTGTTGCAGCCTTTATAACATTCAGGAATGGAAACCCTTTTCGAAAGTTTTCTATTTGTTCATTTACCGTATCTAAATTGCTCCCTCTTTTTGCAATTTGGCTTAAATCTTTATCAGTATAGCTCATAATTTCTATATTTCAATAATTAGAACTTCAAATAGCTAAAAAGTTTTTTTAATCGCAAATATTTGGAAGAAAAAAAAGTAAAACGAATGGCAAAACGAAGAAAATAAAAAAAGTCGCTTTAGAGCGACTTTTTTTGTTGGCTTACCAGGGCTCGAACCTGGAATAACGGCACCAAAAACCGCTGTGTTACCATTACACCATAAGCCAATCCTGTAACGTGGGTGCAAAATTACACCTTCCTTCCAATTCTTCCAAACAGATTATGAAAAAAATTATTTCTATTTCCCATAATGAAAAAAAACAACAATAAATTTTTAATGCAAATAGCTGAACTTCAAAGGGTCTGGATACTTAAAGACGTAGTTAGATGCTTTTAATAATTTTTCTACACTTATAGTTTTATATTCCATTGGGCTATTTATTTCAGAAAAAGTTGGAATCTCATATCCATAAGGGTTACAACAATTCTCCACTATTTGTTTTCTTGATGGATGTAAAGGGCTAAGTACATTAAAAGTTTCTTCCCACAAATTTTGATTTATAATTGCGGATACCACTCCTATGGCATCGTCTCTATGAATATAATTCACAAGTGAATTGCCATCCACTAATCCCTTATTTCCCCCAAAATACTTGCAAGGAATTCTATCATAGCCCATTAATCCTCCAAATCTTACTACTGTGAATTTTATTCCTAGTCTTAAACAAACTTCAAATAACAATTTTTCAGCTTTTACTAAAAAATGTGACGGTAAAGCCTCCTTTTCACTTAACATATCGCCTTTAGAAGGATAAACTGAAGTTGAACTAGCAAAAATTATCTTCTTTATAAACTTATTTGTTTCTATTATCTGATTTAAAGTTTTTATTTGTTCCAAATGAAAATCTTCTCCCAAACTACGAGATTTTGGGGGAATATTAATGAATAACATTTCAGAATCAAAAAATGAAATATCGCCTACTAAAACAGGATTTAGTCTAATTAGATATGGCTTTATTTTTAAAAACTCCAAGCCTTTCAAATTTTCTTCAGATGTGGTACTGCCTTTAACTATATAATTTTCAGAAACTAATTTAGTGGCTAATGCTAAACCAAGCCATCCACAACCTAAAATTGAAATAGATTTGTTTTCCATAGTGAATTAAACATAAAATTGGGAATACAAGTTTGCAAATAAACAAAAACAAAGAGTATTTGTGTAAAAAAATAAGAATACCGATAGAGATTTATTAGTTTTGTAGAAAATCAAAAAACAATAATAATTTCATCAAGGTATTAAAAATTGATACTCTTAAATTTCAAAGAAAAAGTATCATATAATTATTGAGAGTAATTAATTGGTCCAATGAAAGTAACTTTTTAATATGAAAGAACCGTATATAATTGGAATAACTGGGGGAAGTGCTTCAGGAAAGACTTTCTTTCTAAATAGCTTACTTAGCCATTTTTCAAAAGATGAAATATGCTTAATATCCCAAGATAATTATTACAAAGAAATTAGCAAAGTACCGAAAGATGAAAATGGAATAGAAAATTTTGATCTTCCCGAGTCCATAGATTTTAGGCTTTTTGCTGAGCACATCAATGACTTGAAACTTGGGAAAATCATAAAAAAAGAAGAATATGTTTTTAATAATGCTGAAACAATTGCTGAAATACTCATATTTAAACCCGCACCTATTATTGTAGTAGAAGGAATTTTTGTTTTCCATGATCCTTTTGTTTCAAAACTACTTAATCTTAAAGTATTTATAGATGCAAAAGAGCACATTAAGATTAGAAGAAGAATTATAAGAGATAATAACGAACGTGGATATGATTTAGAAGATGTGCTTTACAGATGGGAAAACCATGTAGCCCCAACTTATGAAAAATTCATAAAGCCTACCAAACAAGACGCTGACATTATTATTAACAACAACAAACACTTTGAAAAAGGCTTAAAAATACTTACCTCCTACTTAAATCTAGTTTTAAGAGAGCAAGTAAAATCTTAAAAGTAAAATTTTTTTAATAATTCTCCCTGTGTTCTTATCTCCCAGATAAAGCTACATTGTTTTAAAAATTTGAAGTAGACTACCAGTAATTTTATTTACAAATGAAAAGAAGTTTTCCTCAATTTTTATATCAAAACATTGATTTCTTTTAAAAAATAAGTAATAATACTTATCAAAATGAGGGTTTTAACTCTTTTTTTCATCGAACTACCTCCTAATTTTGTATCATGAAAACTAAGAAAAGTTTAATACGGATGTATTAAAAGAATTGAAATTTAAATACAAATTAGAAGATACTATTTACAATTTTTAGTGTTTCTAAGTTACCCCTTTTTTTAATTTTAGTGAATAATTGAACTTAATGGTTTAGGTTAAATAGGTAAAACAAAATAGTCCTTTTCAATGAAAAGGACTATTTTTTATTTCAAACCAAATAAATAAAAGCGAATTTAAAAATCCTCGTCTAAGGAAAAAGCCATTTTTTCTCTATCTGAAGTTACTCCAGCTTTTTGATACTCCCCTACTCTTTTCTCGAAGAAATTTGTTTTTCCTTGTAAAGATATCATATCCATGAAATCAAAAGGATTGGTAGCATTATATACTTTCTTTAATCGAAGGGATTCTAACAAGTGATCAGCAACAAACTCAATATACTGGCACATTTGTAAAGCGTTCATTCCAATAAGTGAAACTGGAAGAGCGTCTGTAACAAATTCTTTTTCAATTTCTACTGCATCCTTTATGATTGCATAAATAGAATCTTCAGGAAGTTTGTTTTTGATATATTCATTATAAAGAAGACAAGCAAAATCTCTGTGTAATCCTTCATCTCTAGAAATTAACTCATTCGAAAAAGTTAGCCCCGGCATCAATCCTCTTTTTTTCAACCAAAAAATAGAGCAGAAAGAACCCGAAAAGAAAATACCTTCCACTGCAGCAAATGCTATTAATCTTTCTATAAAATTACCGTTTTCAATCCATCTCATTGCCCAATCTGCTTTCTTTTTCACGCAAGGAATGTGATCTATAGCATTTAGCATTTTAGCCCGCTCGGTGGTGTCTTTCACATACGTGTCTATCAGCAAAGAATACGTTTCAGCATGAATATTCTCAATCATAATTTGAAAACCATAAAAACACTTTGCTTCGGCATATTGCACATTTGACAAGAATCCAACAGCAAGGTTTTCATTTACAATACCGTCAGAAGCAGCGAAAAAAGCCAAAACATGAGAAATAAAATGGCGTTCACCATCATTCATTGCTTCCCAATCTTTATAATCTTGGGATAAATCAAGTTCTTCCGCAGTCCAAAATGACGCTTCCGCTTTTTTATAGTATTCCCAAATATCTAGGTGTTTGATTGGGAAAATAACAAATCTTGATGGGTCATCAAGCATCAATGGCTCGGAAAGCTTCAGTTCGGCGTCAGTCATTTTAGGAGTTATTCTTGAAAGTTATAATAAGTACTTATAGATCTACAGTTTCTAAACCGCAATGACCAAAATTAGTTCAATTTTTTTGTAAAAGCAAAAATAAAATTTTCTAATTCGTTCAGACATTTTAACTGCCTGCTATTTTAAATTGTTTAATTAATCTTTTATTTAGGATAAAATTAAATTAATTTTAAATTTTAATTTCTATAAAACTTTACACGTATTAATATATCAAATTGATGAACAATAGCGGAATAAAAGTAAGATTGGTTATTGGCTTAATTATGGCATTAATGGCCGTAATGAGTTATTATGGTAAAACACAAGAAAACCCTTTGACAGGGGAAAAACAACAAGTAAACTTGACCCCAGAACAGGAAGTAGCCATGGGATTACAAGCAGCCCCTCAAATGGCAGAGGAATTTGGAGGACTTTATCCGGACAAACAAGTGCAAGATCAAGTAAAAACTTTGGGCAATAAACTCATAAATACTTTTAACCAAGATGTGCAAAGTAGAGGAATGGGTAATCCTTTCAGTTTTGATTTTCATGTATTGGCTGATTCTAAAACCATTAATGCTTTTGCATTACCAGGAGGTCAAATATTTATAACAGCTGCATTGTTAGGAAAATTGAAATCTTCTGACCAATTGGCTGGAGTCATTGGCCACGAAATTGGGCACGTGGTGTTTAGACATTCTTCTGAACAAATGGCCCAAACTGAATTTTATCAAGGATTAGCCGGAGCTGCCACCGCAGTGGCAGGTGACATGGGTGCTTCTCAAATTGCAAATTATGTGGCTCAAGCGAAACTAATGAAATTTGGCAGAAACGATGAATTGGAATCTGACGAATTTGGAATAAAATATATGGTTATGGCAGGCTATGACCCTAATGCAATGATTGAAGTAATGGAAATACTTGCAGAAGCAGGAGGCGGTTCAGAACGCGACGAGTTTATGAGTACTCACCCTAGCCCAACCAACCGAATTATAAAAATAAAAGAACATATTGCTAAATACGGAAAATAGGGTAACCTAAATTATCACCATTCAAAACCCAGTCGGATCTGAAATCGTTTTAAATTCATGGTTTCCACGCTAGAAAGAAGATACTCATTTACCTCTGTTTGACCAATTTTTAAATATTGATATTTATAACCGAAATTCACTAACCAAGATGAACCATTTTTTGTGGGAAATTTCATTCCAAAACCTGGATTAATCAGTATTCCACCATATAATTTCTCAAAATTATTTTTTGGATTGAGCCAATTAAATCCCCAACCTGCATCCAAACCTATTTGTATTTTAGCTCCACTTTTACTTTTTTGAGCCACCACTTGTCTAATTCCCGCAGCGATAGGCATAATCAATGTAGCATTATAAGCATCAAGCCCGGTAGTAATACCCACTGTGGTGTTGGGTTTTATAACCACTCCATTAAAAGTTTGTAAACTTAAATTTATAGTATTTCTTAAGGTATAATAATCAGAATTTGGAATAGTAAAGTTGGAATAAATAGATGGATAATAGTAAGTGTCACGAGTTCTTCCGAAAAGAACACTAAATTCTGTCTGGTTAACAAATGGATACTTTTCAAAAAACTTTTTTGATTCTTGTCCATGAACAATAGCCCCGTATTGTATCATATAGAGGATAAAAAGAAATATTTTTTTCATCTGTTTACTTCTATTTTACTTAGTAATTTCATGTTTTTAGGGTCGGAATTATCATATTGATATAATCCATCTTTTCCAATCATTAATAATAACTTTTCGTCTAACTGTATCACATCAAATGCGTTTAAGCCTTTTAAATGCTGTTCTAATTTAATATCTAAAGAATTTTTGGCATCAAAGCTTTTTAAACCAAATTCGCCTTCACAAATAGTAAGTTTATCATTTAGAATGGAAAGCCCATGTGGGCTTTCCATTGGATAAGATTTAATCAAAAATGGAATACTTAAATTTTTAACATCAACCACATCTAGTCTGTTTGGGGCAGCTCCGCACCAGCCACTTCTAAGCGTTACATACGCTTTATCATTTTCTACCACTACGGGGTCACAGGCTCTAACATGCTGAAAAATAGAAAGTCTAACGGGCTTTGAAGGCACTTTGTTATCATAAATATACATGCCTGTATTAGATCCAATAAATAGCTTATCTTTATATGGGAATATGGTTTCAATTCCCCATCCTAAATTTATTTTATTTACTGAATCGGGTTTAGTGCCATTTTTGATATTAAAAACAATTAAATCTGATTGGGTAGCTGCATATAAATAATCATCATAAATGGTGAATCTAGCCATCGACCCTCCAGTTCCTGAGGGTGATGAAGAGGTACCTTTCGAGGCGCCTGTATTAGCCCCTGATTGAAAAGCCACTCCATCTTTTACACCTTCTCTTAATGGCCAAATGGTGTTGGGCTGCCCACAGTTTGATTTAATAACTTGTGTTACAGTTTTATATTCATAGTCTGTTATAATCTTAGAAAATGGATCAAAATACCAGTAAATACCATCTACTAAGCCTGAGCTAAACATGTTTTTAATACGACCTACTTCTTTGATATTTTTCGTATCATTCATGTCAAAAGCTACTAAATCAGTATAACTATCCGCATAAAGAATATTGCCTTTTACCGCCATATCTATTACACCAGGAATCTTTAGAAATGAAATGGGTTTTGGATTGGCAGGATTTGAATTATCAATAAAATGCAATCCTTTCTTTATTTCATTGATAATCAGAATAGTATTAAAGTAGTAAATTTTGCCTGGATTCTCTAACTTTTGCGGGCCTTGGTTCACAATGCCAATTCTTAGCTGTTCCTGACCAACTTGAAAAGGTACAGCAATACGTTGAGTTTGGGTAATGGTGCATTCATCCGTACAAGAACCTAAAAGACTTCCAAATAATAGAAAAAAAATAAGATTTTTCATTGTTACTATAAGTTTGAAACTTTACCTAAATATAGGATAGTGTTAGAAGTTTTTTCGCTAATCATAAAGGCAAATGGCTTATTACAAATCACTTCAGGATAGACAGGAAGAGAGGTCACTTCAATTCCAATTGTAGTTACTGCAGCCGCCTCGGTGCCTTTTTCATCTACGGCCACATAAGTATCTTGTTTGACAAAATCCACCCTTAAACGGCCTGCTGGTTTCACTATTTTTGATAAATCTGCTTCATTGCTAAACGCTTTTTTCATTCCCATTTGAATCAAAATTTCATTAAGTTTCTTGCTATATTCTATGGTGAATTTGGGCAATTCAAGAATTATCTTCGTATTATTTAATTTACTTAAGGCTGCTTTCCAATTTTCATTATCCAAATTTTTCACCGTTTCCTCTACCGTCAATTTTTTAGGAAGTAAAACATGCATCATATATTTCTCATTACCATAGGGTAATTCTACCACTTGAAAATCAGGCATATCAACATATTTTAGTTTCTCATTTTTATTCATCATCGAAACAACAGTTTTGCCTTTTGTGCCAAAAAAATCGGCTTTTCGAGTGGTTTTTGCATCAAATTGATTAGTCCAATCCCCTTTAAAATACAAGGCGTTTATTAGGAACATTACTTGGGAAGGGGATATTTCCTCTAAAATCTTTTTAATTTTACCATTTGTATTATCGCTAGCCCATTGATTTATTTTAGTTAAAGTTGCTGGACTGGAAAAACTCTCTACATACAATCTTGCCTTAAACTGCGTTTCTAAGGTGTTAATGAAATCTTTTTCTGGCAGAAAACTTTTTTCTTGCCAAACCGAATTGGCAATGGTGTTAATAACCTTAGGATCCACTTCAGGAAGTTTTTCAATCAATTCTAGATAGGTAGAATTGATAGTATCCATATTTTCATTTTCAAAACCCAAAACCTTTTGAATTTCTGTTTTTGTTTGAGTGTCAGCACCATTCAAAAGCATTCCTAAGGCGATATGTAAACTTAAAGGAGAAATAAAATAATTTTTATCTACTGATTCGTTTTTTTGAAATGTTTTCCAAAAATCGAAAGCAAAATTTGAGGTTTTCGCAGAAAATGCTGCATCAATTTTTATTTCAGAACTTTCAACTTCACTTTTTTGGCAATTGGCTAAAATCAATACAAGAACTATTGAAGTAACTACAAGGCGTTTCATATGTATATTATTTTGAGATTTGATAATTCATTTTCTTTTTTGTGATGTCGGGCAAGAATAACGTCATTTTAGTTTTATCGGCTGAAACTTCAAATTTTTCAACTGCTGCTAATCTTTCCCAATATTCCTTTTCAAAAGTGGCTTCAGAGGCTACCGAAGCTCCAATTTTAGTACCAGATACCCCATCAATTTTCAACGTACTTTTTAAAAAATCGGCTTCAAAAAAAGCGTAATAAAAATTTACAGTGCTTTTTCCAGTAATTGTAAATAATCCTTTTTCATTTCTATCTGGTTTTATTTCCAAGCTAATTTCATACTTTATGGCTTTACTGTCTTCCAATGAAACCAATTTCCAAGTATTAAAAATAGGACTTAATGAAGCATCAGAATTTGCCCCTTTTGCAGCAAAGCTTGGTGAAACACTTTCTTCTGAACTGGCACAAGAAACCAAAACGAATAACAAGACTAAAATTTTCATATTAAATAAGTTTAAAATTTTATTGGCGAGCATCAAGCAAGCTTAAGTACTCGCCAACAAATAAATACCCCTAAAACTCCCTTTATTCCTTATAGAGGCTTTATGGCATAAAATAGTTGGAAAAAGCTTGATTTTATTTACTGTCAAACGGCTAAATAAAATCTCATTAGTATAATTACCGTAACATTAAGCTCTTACAGGGCTTTTGATTTTAAGGGGGTATTTTTTGTTTCCAATATTAATCCGTTCGGATTTTCCCATACGGGATTGTTGATTATCAGTAACGTAATTTTTAAAAGTTTTTTTTTCTTAATTTAATCGGATGCCAGTAGATTTTATTTAGAAAAAAAATATGATTTTTAGTATTAATTAAAAAAAAACACGAAATTGATTAGCTTTTAAGAGAAATTGTGGAATTTTGTTTTTCCTCTTAAATTTAAATTTTACTGATTTTTAAATTCTGAAAATTAAACCTCATTTTATGAAAAAAAACCTTTTCTATGCAATCCTATTGATAGGTATGAATTTTGGAATTGCAAAAGCCCAAATCTCGGATTTAAATTTGGAAAAATTTGTCGAAAAAATTAAAACTACACCTAAGCACCAATTATTGGATGTTAGAACACCTAGGGAATGGGAACAAGGAAAAATTGCTTCATCTAATTGTATAAATTATCAAGATGTAACTTTCAAAGATCAAATTAAGAAGCTAGACAAGTCACAACCAGTTTTCGTATATTGTGCTGCCGGTGGAAGAAGTGCAAATGCAAGTAAGATTTTAGAGAAAGAGGGTTTCAAAAAAATTTACAATTTGAGCGGGGCTGGCTATTCGCAATTAGCTGCTAGTGGAGTAAAATAAAATTTTCAATTATTAGATGTGCTTAGTTTTAGAGAATTTTGAATTAAATATTTGAATCTATAAACTAGATTTTAACAATTTTAATTACATACTTTAAGGCCCAATTGTAAGAGCTTAAATTTGATGGTTTATGCATTTTTTTATAAAATTCGATTAATTTCTTATCCTTAAAACCACATATAATAATAGCAACAACTGATGATGATGAATTATAATTTTGCATTTAGAAATAAAACCTTAATATTAAAATATATGAAAAAAAGCCTCTTTGCTTTTATTCTTTTTCCAAGCCTTTTATTTGCTCAGTCACGTCTTTCTTTAGCAGATCTTTCTGAATTTGAAAGTAAATCTTCCAATTGGCAAATTGTAGGGGATGTGATTGCCGATATTGAAAAAGCAAATACCATTTCTTCAAAAACTGGTACTGGCGTATTGCTTTGTACTCACGAACAAGGGAAATATGGCCTTGACTATGAGCTATTTAGTAAATTTAGTCATGGTGATATGGATATCGAATTTGAGTTTTTAATTGCAAAAGGCTCGAATTCTGGACTCTATTTACAAAGTAGGTATGAAATCCAACTTATGGATAGTTGGGAACATAAAATAGCAAAATACGATGACTCAGGCGGCATCTATGAGCGATGGAATGATGCTATGCCACAAGGGCAAAAAGGATACGAAGGATATGCCCCACGAACAAATGCTTCAAAAGCCCCAGGTCTTTGGCAAAGTATGAAAATTTCTTTCCAAGCACCCAAATTTGATGCTTCTGGAAATAAAATAGCCAATGCTAAAATATTATCTGTGATTTTAAACGGACAATTGATTCATGAAAATGTAGAACTTTCTGGAGTAACACGGGGCAGTATTTCTGAAAAAGAAACTGCATCTGCACCCATACGAATTCAAGGTGACCATGGTTCTATAGCATTTAAGAATTTTGTCATTAATAATTTTGATAAGTCTCCGGGAAAAATTTCAGACCTAAGCTATAAAGTTTACTATGGTAGTTTACAACACGATGCGGACCTTTCAAAACTAAAAATTGATGCGAGTGGTAAAACACAAGATTTGACTTGGGATGTATCCAAAAATCCAAACGATTATTCTTTTGTAATAAATGGCAAATATTATGCGCCAACTTCTGGAAAATACATATTTACGACTCAGATAGGTGGCTATAGTTATCTAAAGATAGATGGAAAAGAAATTATTGCAAACTTATCTACAGCGGCTTCTCAAATTAGAAAAGGAGAAATAGAACTTAATGCAGGCGAACATACCTTCGAACTTTTTAATAATAAGCGAGAGCTAAGGATAAAACCTACCCTTGGTTTTTGGTCTGTTGGGCCAGGGTTCAGAACTACCCCTCACCATTTGAATGGTTCATTCATAGCTTCAAAACCTGCGGATCCAATTCTTGTAAAAGCTGAGACCAACACAATTTTGAGAAGCTTTATGGATTTTAAAAGACCCAAAGACCCAGTAAATTTTAGGATTGTTCATGCCGTTTCGGTAGGTTCGCCAGAAAACCTGCATTACACCTACGACTTAGATAAAGGAGCTGTAGTACAAGTTTGGAAAGGTCTCTTTCTAGATGCCTCTCCTATGTGGAACAATCGAGGTGATGGCTCTTCCAAGCCTTTAGGCAATCCAACTTTGCTTAATCATGATTTAGTTTTGGGCTTAAATTCATTAAGCTCATGGCCAAAAGACACCCTAGGAACAGGCTACAAACCTTTAGGCTATTTTTTAGACGAAAACGATTCGCCTATTTTTAAATATCAAATATTTGGAACTACCATACAAGACAAAATAAAAGTAATGGATGGGAAAATGTTGACAAGAGAAATTAGACTTGGTGAAAAAAGCAATAATTTAATAGCACGAGTTGCTGAAGGAGAAACAATAGAAAAAATAACGGAAGGTCTTTATGCAATTGACAATAAATCCTATTTTATAAAAATTTCAACTGGGACAAATGCTAGAATAAAAGAAGGTAAAGAATTGATTGTTGACCCTTCTGAAAATAAAATAATTTATTCAATCTTATATTAATTTATTACATGAAATTTTTATTAGTGATTTTTTCAATAGTTTTTTCTTTTGGCTTAACTGCATTTAGTCAAGAGTCCCCCAAAGAAGAAGATTTCTACAAAATAGTAACATTACCTGTCCCAGAAGGAATTTTGTTGGAAGTAGGAGGCGTAACTATGATGCCAAATGGCTCATTAGCTCTAGCCACTCGCAGGGGGGATATATGGGTTGTGGAAAATCCAAGTTCAATTAAACCCTATTTTAGAAAATTCGCTTCTGGGCTTCATGAAGTATTGGGATTGGTATATAAAAATGGATCTTTCTATTGTGCACAAAGAGGCGAATTAACAAAGATTTCAGATAAAAACGGAGACGGAAAAGCTGATAGTTTTGAAACTATTTATGCTTGGGAGGTTTCAGGAAACTATCATGAATATTCCTATGGCCCAAAAATAGCCCCAGACGGAGGATTTTTCCTTAGCGGAAATGTGGCTTTTGGAAACGAAGAGTGGTGGCGTGGTGAAGCCAGAGCTAAAACCAGAGGAACCATTTTTAAAATATATGAAGACGGACGTTACGAACCTTGGGCGGCTGGAATGAGATCGCCGGCTGGTTTAGGAATGATTGATGGTGAATTATTCTATTCTGATAATCAAGGAGATTGGATGGGGTCAGGTGGAATATGGCATGTAAAAAAAGGCGCTTTTATGGGTCACCCAGCGAGTTTAAAATGGACAGGGATTCAAAACTCTCCGGTAAAATTATCAGAAGAACAGTTTTTTGCCGAAAGAGATAATAGAAAAACAAGGGGATCAAATGGCGCTGCAATTAAACCAGAGAATATTGTAAATGAAAATTTCAAAATGTTGTATGAGCTGAAAGACAAGTATCCTATGGTGCAAACACCCGTGGTATGGTTGCCTTATGGCATACTGGGAATTTCAAATTCAGAAATTATTAGAGACGAAACCAAAGGAGACTTTGGGCCTTTTGCCGGCCAGGTATTTATTGGTGATCAAGGTCAATCTAAGATTATGAGGGTTTTTATGGAAAAAGTAAATGGTGAATTTCAAGGAGCGGCATGGGATTTTAGAAGTGGCTTTCAATCCGGTGTAATGCGGATGACTTTTGCTCCTGATGCAACTATGTTTGTGGGAGAAACGAATAGAGGGTGGGGATCAGCAGGAGATGCCAATCAAGGTTTACAAAGGTTGGTTTGGAATGGTAAAATTCCTTTTGAAATGCTTACTTGCAAAGCCATGCCTGATGGATTTGAGATTGATTTTACACTGCCAATTGAAAAAAAATCAGCAGAAGACCTGGCCTCCTATACGGTTTCCAGCTTTATTTACAAACATCATCCGGTATATGGTTCTCCTCCTGTTAATAAAGAAGATCTTAAAATAAAGGGAGTAAAATTAAGTGAAGATGGCAAAAAACTGAGAATAGTATTGGACGGTTTAAGGCCTTATTATGTGCATGAATTAAACTTAGATGGTATTCGTTCTGCATCTGATTTCTTCTCCTTAATACATCCTAGAGTTTATTATACTTTAAATTCGATACCGAGTGGTCAAAAACTTGCAGTTAACGAATTAAAAACTTCAAACTCTGGAGTTACTATAGTTAAAAGCAAAATTGATAAGGAAAAAAATGTAGTTTCTACTGACGGACCAAATAAACCAGAAACTACCAAAAAAGTAGCACTCCCAATATCTTATGCAGCAATTAAACCTTTATTACAAAAACATACTTGTTTAGCATGTCATGCCGAAGATAAAAAACTGATAGGGCCTGCTTTTAAAGATATTGCAAAAAGAAAATACTCCAACGAAAAAATAGTAGCGTTAATATATAACCCAAAACCAGAAAACTGGCCGGATTATGCAACACCAATGGCTCCGATGCCACAAGTGCCCAAAAAAGACGCATTAACTATTGCGGGGTATATTAATTCTTTAAAATAAGTTCTAAAAAACTGATTGACAATACAGCTATTTTTCAATAATCCATCTTTAGGGTTGATTTAAATAGATAAATATAAAAAGTTGTAAAAAAAACTTATTGTGAAAATCAAATGACTGATTAAAATAATTTACTGAATTTTTAGACCTGTCTTTTAATCTTTTATTATCAACTAGTATATAGTGAAAAAGTATTTTAAACACGCTAAAAAAACAATTCTAAATTCTTTTAAAAGAAACAATGATTCTACCTTGAGCTAAATATCGGGCAAATTCGAAAACAGAAACTACCAATTAAAGACTTAAAACAAAATTTGAAATCATCCAAAAAAGAGCATGAATATACGCTAAACCAAGTTTCAATAGAACAATTAAGTTATAGCGAAATCTTAAAACATAGCCCTGAATTGGTAGGTAAAAATAGTGTATTAACTATTCAAGCCAAACAACTAGAACCCAATTTTGGTATTTTTTCAAATTCATTTTCAGGAGTTTATTTTCCTGATGTAAGTATCTTTCAAAATGCTCAATCTCTCTTTTTAACCTGTGGCTGCAATTGTACTAAAAATCAGCTATGTGAACATCAAGTGCAAGTTTTGCATGCTATCCTAGAAAAACCAAATTATAGAATATTCTTTGACAATACCCTCCGAAATCAAAAAATAAAGGAAACTGCCCTTCTATATGGCTTTAAAAATGAACAAAACCTTGAAAATCATTTTACAGTAGTTTTTGAAAATCAAAGCTTTAAAATTATTCCTTCGCAAACAGAATTATTACTCTTAGATGATAAAACTAAAAAACGATTAAATGAAAAGCTTTTAATTGATCAAACACAAGATTTTCCCTTAGAATCAGAAGAAAGCAAAACTATTTTAATACTTGGTAAGCATAAGTTTACAGAACACTTTACGTTTGAAATTGCAGAAGTGGAACGCACCAAAGAAGGAAAAATAAAAAATCCAATACAAATAATTGACCCTTCTCCTTTAATCTGGACTAAAAATAACATCGATGAGATTAAGTTTCTATCCGCTATTCTTAATTTTCAAAAAATACATTCCGCATCAAATCCTTCCGACGATTTACAAGCATTAAAAGCCATCCAAAAAAATCCTTTCAACTATGAAATTTATTTACACAAAACTGATAAACTAGTTGTAAATGACCTTCAATTGGTAAAATTCGAAATCCCCAAATTGGATTTTGCTATTCATGTTAATTTCAAAACCCCTTTTTATGAAGTTAGCGGTCATGTTACTATTAATAACCAAAAAATTGAACTTCATGAATTAAAAATAAAATATACCTATTTTATTTACCAAAAAGAAAAGCTTTACCTAATTGCCGATTTAGGTAATATGAAAATTATTAATTTCTTTGCCAATACTAATCCTAAAATCCTTATTCATCCTTCTAAATATGAGGATTTTAAATCCGAGTTTTTAGAAAAATTAGAAGTCAAGGTACATATTGACTACACCTATTTACAAAAAGCAGATACCGTATACCAAGAAGAATGGAAAATTGAAACAAAAACCGAACAAATAATCTATTTATCAGACCAAAAAAACTTTGTTTCTATAACGCCAGTCATTAAATATGGAGCAATAGAAGTTCCTGTATTTTCTAAAAAACAGCTTTTTGATAAAGATCCCAATGGCAACGTATTTAAAATTAATCGCAATGAAGATTTAGAGTTGAAATTATCTACGCTTTTGTCGAGGCTTCATCCAGAATTTCATAGTCAATTAGGCGAATCCGATTTCTTTTATTTGCACAAACAAAAATTCTTGGATGAAAACTGGTTTCTCGATTTTTTTGAAGAATTAAAACATCATGATATAACAATTTTAGGTTTTAATGAATTAAATAATAACAAGATTAATCCCAATAAAGCTAAGGTTTCTATTCATGTGGTGAGTGGAATCGATTGGTTTTCAACTGATATTCAAGTAAAATATGGGAAACAAAAAGCGTCTTTAAAAGAGCTTCATAAATCGTTAAGAAACAAAAATAAGTTTGTACAGCTGGATGATGGCACTATGGGTATCCTACCAGAGGAATGGTTGGCAAAGTTTTCTTCTTATTTTAAACAAGGCAAATTGGAAGGTGCCGTAATAAAAACTCCAAAAAGTAATTTTCTTGATATTTTAGACACTTACGAGCAGGATTTTTTAAGTAAAGAAGTGTGGGCAGAGGTAAATTTCTTTAAAAACAAACTGGAGCACTTTGAAGAAATTAAAGTCTGTGAAACTCCCAAAGATCTACTGACCAAACTGAGAGATTATCAACAACATGGACTAAATTGGCTTAATTTTTTAGACGACTTCCAGTTTGGGGCTTGCTTGGCAGACGATATGGGCTTGGGTAAAACTATTCAAATTATAGCGTTTTTGCTTTCCCAACGCACTAAACATCAGCACAATACAAATTTAATTGTTGTTCCAACCTCCTTACTATTTAATTGGCAAGCGGAAATTGAAAAATTTGCACCCTCTTTAAAGGTATTTGTAAACTATGGAGTAAAAAAAATAACAAAGAAAGTGGAGTTTGATGCATATGAAGTTATTCTAACCACCTATGGAATGCTTTTATCGGACATTAGATTTTTAAAAAACTATAATTTCAATTATGTAATTCTAGACGAATCACAAGCTATAAAAAATCCAGAATCTCAAAGATATGTGGCCGCTAGAATGTTGCACGCACGAAATAGAATAGTGATGACAGGCACTCCAATAGAAAATAATACATTTGATTTGTACGGTCAATTGTCGTTTGCTAACCCTGGACTTTTAGGGAGTAAAACCTATTTTAGAGATATTTATGGCTTGCCAATTGATAGATTTAATGACGAAAGAAGGTCAAAAGAACTGCAAAGAAAAGTAAGTCCCTTTATTCTAAGGCGTACAAAAAAACAAGTGGCAAATGAACTTCCCTCGAAAACTGAAATGCTAATTTATTGTGAAATGGGAGAAGAACAACGAAAAGTTTATGACGAATATGAAACCGAACTAAGAGCATATATTCAATCAAAAAAACCTGAAGATCTCGCAAAAAATAGCATGCATGTGCTAACAGGAATTACAAAACTCAGGCAAATCTGTAATTCTCCTGCCATACTCCCTGAAGAAGAAATCAAAAGTCATAGTTCTTCTAAATTGGATGTATTAATAAAACAGATAGAAAACAAATCGTCACAACATAAGATACTGGTGTTTTCGCAATTTGTAAAAATGTTGGATTTAATAAAAAAAGAACTGATTTTAAGAAACATAAACTTTGAATATCTTACCGGCCAAACTAAAAACAGAGCCGAAAAGGTTAATAATTTTCAGGAAAATTCAGAAGTAAGGGTGTTTTTAGTTAGTTTGAAAGCGGGAGGTGTAGGACTAAATCTCACACAAGCAGATTATGTATATTTGGTAGATCCGTGGTGGAACCCAGCCGTAGAAAGCCAAGCCATAGACCGCACGCATAGAATTGGTCAAACCCAAAAAGTAGTAGCTGTACGTTTAATTTGCCCAAATACGATTGAAGAGAAAATAATGGAACTTCAAGCCTCAAAAGTACAACTTGCCGATGACTTAATAAAAACAGACACCACAATTTTGAAATCGCTAACTAAAGAAGAATTGTTGAAAATTTTGCGATAAACTATTAAGGCAAAAATTGTTTCACATAATTTCTAGAAGTTAGAATTGCAGCAGTAACATCATCAATATTACCTTCAAATGCTTTATCTTCTACTTCAATAACCACTGGCCCACGATATCTAACATCTGTTAAAGCAGCAAAAAAAGCTCTCCAATTCACATCACCGTATCCCGGAAGCTTTGGAGAATGATATTCTAAAGGGTTAGCTAAAATTCCTACTTGATCCAATTTATCTTTATATACTTTCACATCTTTAATATGGATGTGATGCAGGCGGTTTTTAAATTGATAAATAGGTTTAATTTCGTCCATCATTTGGAAAACCATGTGAGAAGGATCATAATTTAATCCAAAAAGTGGGTCGGGAAAAATTTCGAACATTTTGTCCCAAATTGCCGGTGAAATAGCTAAGTTTTTTCCGCCAGGCCACTCATCATTTGTAAAAAACATGGGGCAATTTTCGATTCCAATCTTAATTCCTTCTTGTTTGGCTGTTTCAATGATAGGCTTCCACAGTTTCTTAAACAAAATTAAATTTTCTTGCATATTTAAATGCTGATTTCTCCCAATAAAAGTGTTCATAACTGGCACTCCTAAAGTGTTGCAAGCCCGAATTACCTTCTTAATATGCTCAATATAAAATTCAGATTTTTGAACATCTGCATCCAGAGGATTGGGATAATATCCTAATCCTGAAATACTTACATTTTTATCTTTGAGATAATGATTAATATATTTAGCATCTAATTTATCCACATTAATGTGTGAAACACCTGCATATCTGCGTGAATCTCCACTATCAGCCGGCCAGCACATCATTTCAACACATTGAAAACCATGTTCTGAGGCATAATTTATGAGATGTTCAAAGCCAAAATCGGCTAATATTGCGGACACAAAACCTAATTTTAGCATGTTTAAATTATTGATTAAATATTTTAAATACCATTACAAATATATTAATTTTAAAATTACTATTTCCTAACAAAAATCATTTAAAAAACCTTTTTTTAACCATTAAGCCTTCCAAACACCTATAGGCAGCTCCACTCAATAGAGATTCTAAAGCTTTTGCCAAGCCTTCTTCTATACTTGTTTCATTTGCAATACTCAAAGCCAAACCAGCATTAGCCAAAACTGCATTATTTTGAGCCAATGAACCCTCGTTTTTTAAGATAGCTACCATAATCTCGGCCGACTCCTCCAGGGTATTTCCCCCTGAAAGAGATTCGGGCTTACATTCATTAAAGCCCAAATCATTGGGTTGAAATACTCCTATTCTGTTTCGATTACCAAATTTAAAATCACCCGTAAGTGATACTTCATCATAGCCATCTAAAGCATGAACAATACCGAAATTTGTAGTTGATTGCAAAAATAATTCATAATATAAATCGAAGGTATTCAAGTCAAAAACCCCAGTAAGTTGTTTTTGTATTTGAGCAGGATTTAATAAAGGTCCTAAAATATTGAAAAATGTTTTTATACCCAATTCCTTTCTTATCGGGCCTACAAATCGCATGGCTGGATGAAACAACGGAGCGTGTAAATAACAAATGCCCGCTTTTTCAATTTTATCTTTCAAAAAATCTGAATCATTTGAAAACTTTACCCCTAGGTATTCTAAAACAGTGCTACTACCTACCGCAGAACTCACCCCATGATTTCCATGCTTTGCCACTTTTTGGCCCGCCCCTGCTACCACAAATGCTGACGTTGTAGAAATATTGAAAGTATCTTTTCCATCTCCGCCCGTACCGCAAACATCCATAGCATCAAAATCAGACAAATCTAAAGGTAAAGCCAAGGTAAGCATTGCATTTCGAAAGCCGACTAATTCTTGAACCTGGATTCCCTTTTGCTGAATGCCCATTAAAAAAGAGGCTACTTGAGCTGAATTAGCTTCACCTGTACCGATTTTAATCAAAGCTTCTTCTGATTCTAATTTTGTTAAAGATTCCCCAGAAATTAATTTGTTTAAATAGTACTTCATCCAAAACTTTGTTAAAATATACAATAAGGCATTGCAAAGATAAGAATCAAATGTGGAAGAGATAGTAGATTAAAGCAAAAAAAAGAGTGCCTCCACGACACTCTTCACACGATTTTATAAGACAAATTTAACTAAAATGCAATTCAGGATAATACCTTTTACTAATCGAACTGTCAGTTTTTTAAATCATTTTTAGAATCAATTTCAATTTTGATGCCATTTTTGTTAATTTTGAAAACAAATGGAAAAAACCTGGTATTTTAAACCCACCCCAACTTCAGAATCAGATTGGAATTCGATTGCTGAATTGATAGAAAATCTGAAAATAAGCCCCAATATGGCTTTAATGCTTTGGCAAAGAAATGTGCATTCTTTTGAAGAAGCTAAGCATTTTTTTAGGCCGCAACTCGAAGATTTGCACGACCCATTTCTTATGAAGGATATGGATTTAGCAGTAAATCGATTGATAAATGCTATAGATAAAATAGAAAAAATCGTAATATTTGGAGATTATGACGTGGATGGAACTACCGCTGTAGCACTTTTCTACGGTTTCCTCTCACAATATTATGCAAACATTGAATACTATAATCCAGATAGATATAAGGAAGGGTACGGAATCTCAATAACTGGAATAGATTGGGCGGCTTCTTTAAATGCAAAACTAATGATAAGTTTAGATTGCGGCATTAAAGGACATGACAAGATAAGTTACGCCAAAAACCAATATGGAATAGATTTTATAGTTTGTGATCACCATGAGCCGGGCGAGACCTTACCAGAAGCAACAGCTATCCTTGACCCAAAACGAAGCGATTGTTCCTATCCATTCAAAGAGCTAAGCGGAAATGGAGTAGGTTTTAAGTTGCTCTCTGCATTTTGTATAAGAAAAGAGATTCCAATGCAACAACTCTTTGAGTTTTTAGACTTGGCTATGGTAAGTATTGCATCAGACATTGTGCCGATAGTTGGAGAAAACCGCATTTTAGCGTATTATGGCCTTAAAAAAATTAATGAAAACCCTAGAACTGGACTTAAAGCCTTAAAGCAGGTGGCGGGTTTTATGGGTGAAATGAGCATAGAAAACGTAGTTTTCGTTTTAGGACCAAGAATAAATGCCGCAGGAAGAATAAAACATGCAAAGGCAGCTGTGCAATTACTTTTAGCCGAAGATTTTGATGAGGCCTTAGCTTTTGCATACGATATACAAAGTCATAACACCGAACGCAAAAACATTGATAGCAAAATAACTGAGGAAGCCTTAGAAATGATAAAAATGGACCCTTGGTTAATGAATGAAGCCACTAGTACGGTTTTATTTAATCAAAATTGGCATAAAGGGGTCATTGGAATCGTTGCTTCGAGATGTATTGAAAACTATTTTAGACCTACCATTATTTTCACTAAATCAAAAGAAAATAGTGCAGCTGGCTCCGCAAGATCTGTTCCTGGTTTTGATTTATATAAGGCTATTGAGCAATGTTCACATTTATTAGAACAATTTGGTGGACACATGCATGCAGCGGGTATGTCTATTGCGATAGAAAACATCGATGCATTTAGAAAAGCTTTCGACAAAGTGGTGAAAGAAATGATAACTTCAGATCAATTAATACCTAAAATAACCATAGATTTAAAAATTCCGCTTTCAGAAATAAGTCCAAAATTCTATAGAATAACCAAACAAATGGCCCCTTTTGGACCACAAAATATGCAGCCCATTTTTGCCTCTGAAAACTTAAGATTGGCCTCTGACCCTAAAATTTTAAAAGAAAAACATCTTAAATTAGAAATTCTTGATGAAGAAACTGGAAATATCTTCTCTGCCATAGGGTTTGGAATTGCAGAACAATTTTATGAGTTACTAAAAAATGGAAACCGTTTCGATTTGGCTTTTTCGATGGAAGAAAACACTTTTAGAGGACAAACTACTTTGCAATTATTTATTCGTGATATCAAGTTTTAAGTTATTCTAACATAATTTAACAAAGTCAATAAAATTTAATTGGTATTTTTGCTAGTAAATAAAGGAATCAATGATATTACGTACCGAAAACCTAGTTAAAAAATACGGTCAAAGGCTTGTAAACAATCAAGTAAGCTTTCAAGTAGCCCAAGGAGAAATAGTGGGTTTGCTTGGGCCTAATGGTGCTGGCAAAACCACCTCTTTTTATATGGCAGTGGGATTAGTAAAACCTAATCAAGGAAAAATCTGGCTTGACGATGTAGACATAACTAATCTACCCATGTACAAAAGAGCTAAATTGGGTATTGGATATTTAGCTCAAGAAGCTTCTATATTTAGAGATCTTTCGGTAGAAGAAAACATTTTAGGTGTAATGGAATTGGCAAAACCTGAAATGACCAATTTAGAAAGAAAAGAAAAAACGGAATCACTTTTAGAAGAATTTAGTTTAGAACATGTAAGAAAAAACAAAGGGATTGTGCTTTCTGGGGGAGAAAGAAGGAGAACTGAAATTGCAAGAGCATTGGCGGTGGATCCCAAATTCATACTTTTAGACGAGCCATTTGCTGGAGTAGATCCCATAGCCGTTGAAGAAATTCAAGGAATAGTGGCACGGCTAAAACACCGAAACATTGGAATATTAATTACAGATCATAATGTGAACGAAACATTATCGATTACCGATAGAGCCTATTTACTTTTTGAAGGCAAAATTTTAAAACAAGGCACAGCAGAAGAATTAGCCGCGGATGAAATGGTAAGAAAAGTTTATCTAGGAATGAACTTCGAGTTAAAAAGAAAATTTTGATTTTCTTCAAACAGTTTCAATAATTAATCCTTAAAAAAATATCCTTAAACCCAAAAAACGCTATAGAAAATCGGCTTCAATTTAATTCGCGAGAATGTTTATTTCTTTTTTTGGGTTAAATTTGCACAAAATTAATCTTTTGATATGAATGCATATGTTTTTCCGGGGCAGGGAGCTCAGTTTAGTGGAATGGGCAAGGAACTGTACGAAACTAACGAAAAGGCCAAAGACCTCTTTGTAAAAGCCAACAAAATTTTAGGATTTGAAATTACCAAAATAATGTTTGAGGGCACTGAAGATGAACTCAAACAAACCAATGTTACCCAGCCTGCAGTTTTCCTGCATTCCGTGATATTAGCCTCCACCATAGAAAACTTTAAGCCAGATATGGTTGCGGGACATTCTTTAGGGGAGTTTTCAGCACTGGTGGCAGCAGGTGCTTTGTCATTTGAAGATGGTCTTAGGCTAGTAGCAAAAAGAGCCGATGCTATGCAAAAGGCTTGTGAGCTAAATCCTTCTACTATGGCCGCAGTTCTAAATTTATCCGACGAAAAAGTGGAAGAAGTTTGTGTAAAAGTTCAAACCGAAACGGGTGAAGTTGTAGTGGCAGCCAATTATAATTGTCCTGGACAATTGGTAATTTCTGGCAGTATAGAGGGAATAAACATTGCATGTGAAAAAATGAAAGAAGCAGGTGCAAAAAGAGCCTTAGTTTTACAAGTGGGCGGTGCTTTTCATTCGCCATTGATGGAACCTGCTCGTGAGGAATTGGCAGAAGCTATTAAAAATACAACATTCCATACTCCAATTTGCCCAATTTATCAAAACGTGAGTGCGAAACCCTTTACAGACGTAGAACACATCAAATTAAATTTAATTCACCAACTAACGGCTCCGGTTCGTTGGACACAGAGTGTTCAAAATATGGTAGCTGACGGTGCTACTCATTTTACAGAATGTGGACCGGGAAAAGTTTTACAAGGTCTCGTAAAAAAGATTTCACCTGAAATGGAAACCGCGGGAGTATAAGATTGGAAGATTTTGAAGGCTTTAATTCGTTAAATTCTTAAACAAATTTACACTCATCTGACAAAATAAAATCTATTAGTATAATCACCTAAATATTAAGCCCTTACAGGGCTTTTGATTTCAAGGGGGTATATTTTATTACCTATATCAATCCTTTCGGATTTTCCCATACGGGATTGTTGGTTATCAGTCACCTAACATCTAAAAGTTATTTTTCTTAATTTAATCGGACACCAGTAAAACAAATTCAAAAAAGGGCAAAAGAAATCTCCCAAACTTTTATGTTCTGGCTTAAAAAAGAAAGATTCAGTAAAGAGAAATTTTACTGAACCTTTTAATTTGAAATTTAAACCCAAAAAAAAATGATTAGAGTTTAACTATCTTCTTAATTTCTTGATATACATTATTTTGAAAACGAACCATATAAGTGCCTTGAGCAAAACCATGGAAGGGTACACTGATTTCATGTTTTCCTTCATCATAATTGTCGTCTACAGGCTTGCTTACTTCTATTCCTCTCATATTAAAAATCTGTAACATACAATGTCCTCCTTTAGATTCAAAACTGAAAGTTGCATTATCAATAACCGGATTCGGAAACGCATTCAATCGGCTTGCTGTACTCACTGGCTCATTAGATAGTACTTTGCCACAAACACTTGGATCTACCAATTGTAAGGACTGGAAATTCTGAAAGAGTATGTCTTTTAATTGATTAGAATCCACACAAAACCAATTTTCTAAAATTGAGGCATACACCGACCTGAAATCATATTGCATGGTCACATTATCACCTGCTTTTGGCACATCTGGCAAAGGCGTAGCCTTTCCAAAATAGTCAGCGCTTACCTTATTTCCAAAGAAAAACATGGGTGCGGCAGCTCCATGATCTGTACCAGAAGACGCATTAGACATCACTCTTCTTCCAAACTCTGAATAGGTCATTCCCAAAACTTTATCGGCCACACCAAGAAACTTCAAATCATCTTGAAAAGCTTTAATAGCGGTGGAAATGCTTTTCCACAAATTTGTATGGGCACCCAAAGAAGTATCTGCAGCATCTACTTGATTGCTATGGGTGTCAAAACCACCTAGCCGAACATAATAAATCTTAGTTTTTAAGCCTCCGCCAATTAGCCTTGCTACAATCTTAAGTTGGTTGGCCAAGCTTTGGTTTGGATACGTTTGTTGTTGAGTAACTTTTAAAGCAGCAGCCTTTATGGATTCGCCGTATTTGTTTGTTTGTTTTGAAATCTCTCTCAGATAAGACAATTCTTTACCCGCAAGTGTGTTGGGAGTAGGTTCTACCGCATTGCTCAATAATTGATAGAAATTGGTAGGGTCCGAAATAGACATTCCCATGTTATATATCGGCCCCTGTAAGGCTGTGGTAACTACAGAACCTATTTGGATAGCTAAAGGGTCAGGAAATTTAGTATTGGGATATCCTTGAGGAAAATTAGGATGCTCTAAGGAAAGAAATCTCCCTCCCCAACCACTTTCAGCAATATTATTTGAGCTAGAGGCGGTGTTCCAAATATCTGTTGCAACAAAATGTGAAAAATTTGGATTTGGATACCCTACGTCTTGCACAATGGCTCCTTTTCCTTCAGCCATCAATTGAGAAAACTCCAATAAACCAGGATTTAATCCTATGGTATCGGTTTGAGGAATCTTCAATAATTTATTCTCAGCAATAGCAATATTTGATCTGGCAGCTTTATACTTACTGTATTGATTTATCGGAATAACCGTATTTAATCCATCATTTCCTCCAGAAAGCTGAATCACTACCAATACATTGTCGGTAGCCATTAAACTTTCACTAATATTACCATAGCTTAAAAGATTGTGTTTATCTAAAAACATGGGCAACATGGCTCCCAATCCTGCATTCTTTATGAAATTTCTTCTGTTGATATTCTTCATGATAATTGGAATTCTGGAAGTGATAGTAAATAAACAAAAAGGCTTTTTAACCTGGTTGTCACCAAATTTGTATTGCTAGTGGTAGGTTTAGTTAAAAATTCTTGCCACAAATCTGTCCAATAATAATCAGATGATTGACCCGCCAAAAGAATATCTGTTTTTAACTGATTTTTTAAAGTTTGAGATATTGGGGTTTGAAAAAACCAAAAATCCAATTCATTTAATAATTTATTGGGGTCTTGTGGGTTATCCAATTTTTTAATAAATGACATTAAATCCACTTTAACTGTTTTCCCAGTTCGGGTATATCCATTTTTTACGAAACTTTCCGTAAACTTTACCCTTTCTGGAAAAGTAGTAGTATTTATCCAAATTTCATGAAAAACAGGGGCTTGATAATAGGCAGGCCAACCCGCTACATTGGGAGGATCTCCTAATACCTGCTGACTTCTATCAGACGCTCCTAATAAATCATTTCCAAAAAGATAATACTCATACAAGGCATCAGTTTTTACTGGCCAAGCGGGTTCTAATAACCTAGTGGTGCCCACCATATGGTCTATTGGGCTCTTTATTATTGCACCTCTAAGCTCTGTATCAAAAAAGTGAATGCTAGAAAACATTGCCTTTAAAAGAGGTATCATCTCATAATTACTATCTCTAAATATTTTGGCTAATGGCCCAATAAACTGCGTTTCTGCTTCCTCGGAAATGTCATAATGGAAGAAAAAAGTGTATAATTTTCTAACCATGAATAAGCTTACTTCCTGCTGTTGGAAAATCATGGTTAAAAGATCATCCAATTCCTTTTGCCCATCCTGGCCTGTTCTTCCTTTTATAACTTTGCCACCAAAAAATGCTGAAAATACTTTGTCGGTGGTATCATGAGATCCATCGGCAAATGTGGTAACCTGCGTATCTCTGGTAACTCTATAACCCGTCAAAACTTTAGCGGCACTTTTTACGTCATCTTCAGTATATTTGGAATTGGGCCCTTTGCCTAGTGTAAACAATTCTTGTAGTTCCCGTGCATAGTTTTCGTCAGGTGCTGTTTTAGAATTTCTTGTGCCATTTAAATATACCAGCATGGCAGGATCAATGGATATGGCTTTAACAAAATCTTTAAAATTCCCTAAAGCAAATTTTCTCATTACGCTGTGATGCTTAAAACCGTAACGAGCGTCATCGTAAGCCGAAATTTCAGTGGCAAAATGATTATGCCAAAACAATATCATTTTCTCCTCAATAGCATTCTTTTGGAATAGCATCTGATCTAACCACCAAGCTCTTAAAGATTGACGTCTTCTAAAATTAATATTGCCGTCTCCATATAAAGCATTTACCCAAGTACTTCCCAGGGCAACCCCGGTAGTATCTTTTTGAATACTTTCATAAAAATTAACAGGTGGCAAAGGCGTTGGATTGGGTGCCACCAAC
>JANNWE010000144.1:0-16502 GCA_031414675.1 Cytophagaceae bacterium | reverse complement strand
CCTTATTGGAACAGAACAAGGGGAATATGTGGGTCTATTGAGAACACATGAACTTCTTGAAGCTAGAAAAATAGATGGGGGTGAACAATATTTCTCTAGAGCAGTAGATTTTGGATTTACTAAAAAAACAGAGGAGGCATTGCTAACATGGGGTAAAGATAAAATTTTAGCAGATTTAGTTTATCAAATTAGAAAATTTAAACCCGATGTGATAATCAATCGTTTTCCACCTGACGAAAGAGCGGGTCATGGACACCACTCGGCATCTGCCATACTTTCAGCCGAAGCTTTTGATGCAGCCGCTGACCCCACTAAATTTCCTGAACAATTGAAAGAGCTAGAAGTTTGGCAGGCTAAACGTTTGGTTTGGAACTCTTATTCAAGAGGTTTCAATAACATTGAACCTGAAATTGGCTCTTTTATTAAATTATCATTGGGAGATTTCAATCCCCTTTTAGGAAAATCATATCCAGAGATTGCTTCTGAAGCTAGAAGTAAACACAGAAGCCAAGGTTTTGGATCAGCAGTGTCAAGAAATGAAAGGTTTGAATATGCCATTCATGTAAAAGGTGAGCCTGCAAAAAATGACCTTTTTGACGGAATTGACATTTCATGGAATAGAATTGTAGGCGGTGAAAACATTAATTTAACTTTGAAGGAAATTATTTCAAAATATGAAATTCAAAAACCATCTGAAAGCGTTTCAGGATTAATAAAAGTATTAAATTTAATTGAAAACTTGCCAAACAGTATTTACAAAGAAAATAAGAAAACAGAATGTTTAAATTTAATAATGGCGTGTGCTGGATTATATTTTGAAGCTAATTCCGCTAGTTTCAGTGTTTCACCCGGGCAAAAATTAAAACTATTTTTTACAGCAATAAAAAGATCTCAAGAAGAAGTAAAATTAAATGCAATCAAAATAAATGGAGCAGTAGTAAAAGACACTGTATTAAATTCTGTTTTAACATTTAACAAAGCTTTAGAAAATTCAATAGAAGTTCCAATTGCATTTAATACGCCAATTACCCAACCCTATTGGTTGAAAGAAAATCCTGAAAAAGGTTTTTATAAAATTTCTGACGAGTCAAAAAGAGGATTACCAATGGCTCAAGACCCACTAATTGCTACTTTTGAATTCGAAATTAAAAATATTCCTTTGAAATTTTCTACTCCTATAAAATACAAATATACGGAACCTTCCTTCGGTGAAATTTATAGATACTTGGAAATAAGACCAGAAGTTATGGTAAATTTTGAAGAAAAAGTTTATGTATTTACCAACCAAAAACCAACATCTGTAACAATTATAGCTAATTCAAATATTCAAAACTTAAATGCAAAAATAAAACTTGAATTGCCCTCAGGCTGGAAGGTTCAACCCGAATTTATCGATATTACTTCGGTTGAAAAAAATAAACAGAAAAAAGTAACTTTTGTTGTAACTCCTCCCGCCAATTCTTCCGAAATTAAGATGAATGTAACAGCAAGTACTTCAAATGGTACTTTTAGTAGGTCTTTAGAAAACATAAAATATGAACACATTCCAGAACTAAATATTTTTCCTTTAGCATCAGCCAAAGCAATTAATCTAAACATTCAAAAAAAAGGACAAAATATTGGATACATAGCCGGAGCTGGCGATGAAGTTCCCGATGCTTTAAAGCAAATAGGTTATACTATTATTAACTTAAATGAATCAAACATTTCCTCAAACTTAAATTCTTTTGATGCCATTATTGTTGGCGTAAGAGCATATAATACGGAAGATTGGTTAGTTAATTCACAAGATATCTTATTAAACTACGTAAAAGAAGGCGGCAATTTAATTATTCAATATCAGACGCAAGCTTTTTATGGAACTGTAAAAACCAAAGATCTTGGCCCTTATCCTTTAACCATAGGCAGAGGAAGAGTAACTGACGAAAATGCAGAAATGAAAATCTTAAAACCAAATCATAGCATTTTAAATTATCCAAACAAAATAGTTCCTAAAGATTTTGAAGGATGGGTGCAAGAACGTGGTCTTTACTTTGCAGACAAATATTCAGATAAATACGAAACTATTTTTTCAATAAAAGATGAAGGAGAATCTGAACAGGAGGGTTCATTATTATATACAAAATATGGAAAAGGAAACTATATATTTACTGGCCTCTCCTTCTTCAGACAATTGCCAGCAGGAGTGCCTGGTGCATATAAATTAATGAGTAACTTAATATCAATAGGTAAATAATAATGAATTGGACTAAAGAATTTTCTTCCAATGAATTTTTTTTTATAGCAGCATTTATGCTGATTTATTTAATCTATTTTATCAGGATATTTATAATTTCAAGAAAATTAAAAACAAGTACAAACTTTGGTCTAGTAAAATTTATACTTCGAATAGTTTATTTAGCTTTAATGATTATAGCCTTGTTGGGTCCAAATTTTGGAATAACTGAAATGGAAGCAAGAAGTACTGGAAAAGACATTTATATTGGCTTTGATTTATCAGAATCAATGAATGCTCAAGATGTGGAACCGTCGAGATTAGACAAAGCTAAAAACGAATTAAAAAATTTTGTCGACCAATATAAAGCTGATAAAATAGGACTAATGATATTTAATTCCGAAGCTAGCTTATTTACGCCATTAACTTTCGACCATGAAATAATTAAAAGTGATATTAATTCATTAACTACTTCAATTTTAAGCTCAGGAGGAACAGATTACAACAGCATTCTTGGATTGGTTTATGAAAAATTCAACACAAATAAATCAGATGAAACCCAATCTAAAATTTTTGTTTTAGTAACGGATGGTGAAAATTTTGAGAATTTAGATCCCCAATGGAAAAAATTATTTAAAATCTTAAAAATTAATTTATTTGTGATTGGAATTGGCACAAATTCAGGCTCAAAAATTCCAAAGTTTAATGGCTTTAAAAAAGATTCAGATGGAAATGAAGTTATTAGTATTTTAGATATCAAACAAATAGCTGAAATTACAAAAAACTTTGAAGGAGAATATTTTGTGATAAATAATCAAAGCAACCAAATTGGAAAACTTCAAGACCAAATAAATCTTGTAAAAAAGTCTGAAAATACCGGAAAACAACAATTGGTAACTTATAACAAGTATATTCATTTTCTTTTGTTAGCCCTGCTTTTTATAAGTATTGATTTTTTAGTGGATATAAATGTTATTAAACTTTAAATGTTTCAATATATTTATCATATCATTTTTATTTTAATTAATCCTCAATATTTCACAAACATTGAGCAAAAAAATCTTTTGAAAACCTCATTTAACCAATCATTTTCAAAAAAAAAATATACCGAGGCTATTGCAACATTTGAAAAAATAGAAACTATAAGCAAACTTATTGAACCTGAACTTAGAATTGACGCTAGTAATGCATATTTTATTTGTAAGGATACCTTAAAAGCTAGAATAAACTACGAACATCTTTTAAATGCACATAATCCTTTGCAAATGTCTCAAGCTTTAAATCAATTGGGGTCTTTGGCGGTACTACAAAAAGACAGTGCGAAAGCTTTGGAATTTTACAGACGTGCTTTGGAAGTTAATAATGAAATGAGAGAAGCACGTTTTAATTATGAGCTTATTAAAAGCCTTTATAAACCAAAATTCAATCCCCCTCCTCCCAAAGAATCAAATAAGACAAATCGAATTATACAAGCTTCAGACAAAAAAGAGGAAGAATTTGATCAATATAAATCGAAAAATATTTCAAAAGAAAGGGCTCTTCAATTATTAGAAGATTTGAAAACATCAGAAATGAAAATTATGATGAACAAAAAAAATAGTCAAAAGAAAATTGAAAAAAATTGGTAATAAAACCCGAAATTTGCATTGATAATAGTTTAATAAACCAAAATTAAAAATAGAAAACCTTTCAAAAAGGGACTTATTTTTTATTAAGATTTTTCCACCTGATTTGATATAAACCTCAAAATATAATTAGCATATTTTTTTGAAATAATGAATAGTATTAAAGAAACAAATTTCAATTTTAAAGGGCAAAATGGCTTTTATCGTGGTAAAGTAAGGGATGTTTATAGTATCAACGACAATTTATTAATGATTGCCTCAGATCGGATTTCGGCTTTTGATGTAGTTCTACCAAAAGCAATTCCATTTAAAGGGCAGGTATTAAATCAAATTGCGGATAAAAACTTAGCCGCTACTTCAGATATATTGCCTAATTGGCTTATAAAATCACCAGACCCAAATGCTTCATATGGATTAAAATGTGAAACATTTCCCGTTGAAATGGTTGTAAGAGGTTATTTAGCTGGACATGCAGCAAGGGAGTATAAGTTAGGAAAAAGAATGATTTGCGGAGTAGTATTGCCAGACGGATTAAGAGAAAATGACAAACTTCCATTTCCAATTATAACACCAACTACAAAAGCCCATGAAGGACACGATGAAGATATTTCAAGGGATGAAATTCTATCAAAGGGTCTGGTAGCTAAAGATAAATATGAAAAATTAGAAAAATATGCCTTGGCTTTGTTTGAAAGAGGCACCCAAATGGCAATAAAAAATGGCTTAATTTTAGTGGATACCAAGTATGAATTTGGAGAAAAAAATGGAGTCATCTACTTAATTGACGAAGTTCACACACCCGATTCATCTAGATATTTTTATGCAGACACCTATTTATCAAATCAAAATGCCAACATTCCTCAAAAACAACTTTCTAAAGAATTTGTTAGAGAATGGCTAATTGCAAATAATTTTCAAGGAAAAGAAGGGCAAGTTATTCCAGAAATGACAGATGAAAAAGTTTTAGAAATAAGTAATAGATATATAGAGTTATACGAATCTGTAACAGGAGAAAAGTTTATTAGGCAGAATTCGGAAAATATCATGGATAGAATAGAGAACAATGTAAATGCCTTTTTGGAAGGGCTTTAATGACATGTCAAAAGAATTTAAAAAAAGTGATCGGCTAAACAACTTAAGCTATGCCATAAGAGGACCAGTATTCGAAAAAGCACAGCAGTTAGAGGCCATGGGGCAAAAAATCATAAATTTGAACATTGGAAATCCAGCACCTTTTGGTTTTGATGTGCCAGACGAAATTGTTCATGATATGATTCTAAACCTAAGAAATGCTCAAGGCTATTCCCACCATTTAGGTATTTTCTCAGCAAGAAAAGCCATTATGCATTATACCCAGCAAATAGGAATTAAAGACGTAACAATAGAAGATATATTTGTAGGCAATGGAGTAAGCGAACTGATTGTAATGGCAATGCAAGCTCTTCTAAATGAAGGTGACGAAATTCTAATCCCGTCTCCAGACTACCCATTATGGACTACGGCAGTAGCATTATCCGGCGGAAAACCTGTGCATTACATTTGTGATGAGCTATCCGATTGGAATCCAGATGTTGCGGATATGGAATCTAAAATTACCTCAAAAACAAAAGGAATAGTTCTCATTAATCCCAATAATCCAACAGGTGCTGTATATGAAAGAGACGTCTTAAAACAAATTATAGCCTTAGCAGAAAAGCATAATCTAATCGTATTTTCTGACGAAATATATGACAAAATACTGTACGATGGTTTTAAACATGTGCCTGCTGCTACCCTTTCCGAAGATGTATTTTTTATGACTTTTGGTGGCTTGTCCAAAAATTACAGAGCCGCTGGTTTTAGAGGCGGCTGGGTGATTCCAAGTGGGGCAAAAAATAAAGCAAAGTCTTTTCTTGAAGGCCTTACACTTCTTGCTAGCATGCGTTTATGTGCCAATGTGCCAACTCAGTATGCTATCCAAACCGCCTTGGGTGGCCATCAATCAATTAATGATTTGGTTGCAGAGGGCGGAAGATTAAAGAAACAAAGAGATTTAATTTATTATAAACTTACTGACATTCCAGGTATTTCTTGCGTAAAACCTAAAGGGGCTTTGTATGTATTTCCAAAAATAGATTTAAAAAAATTCGACATTGTAAACGACGAACAGTTTGTGTTAGATTTATTAAATGAACAAAAAGTATTTGTGGTATCCGGTACAGGCTTTAATTACCCAGGTGGACAACACTTTAGAGCAGTATTTTTACCAGAAGTTGATACACTAGACCTAGCCATCAACAGAATAGCACTTTTCTTAAACGACAGAAAAATTAAAAACCCTAAGCTAATAGAAGCATAATGGACATAGTTCTGCTAATAATAGGTTTTCTTCTATTACTTATTGGTCTTGCAGGAGCTGTTTTGCCATTACCAGGACCTCCTCTAAGCTTTGTTGGAATGATAGTTTTGAGTTATTCCAAATATACCAATTTTTCTTCCAATCTTTTATATATTTTAGGTTTACTCACCGTCCTAATTACAGTTTTAGATTATTTCATTCCAATTTGGGGTACCAAAAAATTTGGTGGAAGTAAATGGGGAACAATTGGGTCTGGTTTAGGATTAGTGATTGGAATATTCCTTGGGCCTTTTGGGATGTTTTTTGGAGCTTTTATTGGAGCTTTTATAGGAGAATATCTACAGAATAAAAACCATACAATGGCATTCCAAGCCGCCTTAGGTAGCTTTTTAGGACTTATTGCTGGAATAGTATTTAAATTAGCCTTATGCTTAGTGATGCTTTTTTACGCATCAAAAGAAATCTATACTAATTTTTAAAATAATCGCTATAAAAAGTTAAACGTAAATCTTGGAGTAATTCTAAATTTTTGATTTAGATCAGATTTGTTACTGTAACTTCCAAAAACTCCCAATCCAACATTTCCACCTAAAATTTTAAATTTAAAAATGTTAATAATAGTGGAAGAGTACTCTGGATAAAAATCGGAAAAATCGTCCAAAAATCGTCCTTCAATTTTGTGCTTTTGATTCAATATCGAATAAGCCATAGATACCCCAATAGAAAACTCTGGCTGAAACCATTTAAGGTTTGATCTATAAAGATTTTTTCCAAAATTATGATTAGCGATAATACTTACATATTTATTATATGCGAAATTTGTTAAACTAGCAGTATTTAAACCCCCAGAATTAACGTCAAAATAATTCAAACCAGATGATAAATTGTTAAAAAGGTGAGTATAAGGAATGTCTCCGAGAGAGTAACCCGCTTGAATAAATAAATTCATTGCACCCACTTTTTTGATTCTAAATTGTTGTTGAATGGCTACACTAGATTGTAAAAAATTATAAGTTGATTCATCAAAACCAATAGATCTCTTTAAAGAAAAATTAATAATTGGAAAATATAAATTCTGAACATTCTCTAAATATCCATTTCTAATAAAAGTTTCTTTAAAGGCAAATCGTACATTAAATTCTATGTTTGATAAATTAACTTCATTGTTTTCATTATCGAAAATTCTGTAGGTAATACCCTTCCTATTTTCATTGTAAAGTCTAATTTGAACCTGTGTATAATTAAAAGGCTTTAACGCTAAGGCTATTCCGTAACTATTGATTTTATCTACATAAATAGAATCATATCTAAAATTAAAACTGGTAGTTTTAGGAATAGTGAAATTAGGCCTTAAAAACTCAACTTGGCCAGGCCTGCTTATATAATCATGGTAAAAAATTTGAAATGAATTATACCTATTTTTGGTAATAAACCAGCTAGAATTCCCTAAAAACTGGCCCAACTTTAATTTACTGGAATAATTACCGGCTAATTGAACTCCGAATCTTGGATTATTTAAATAATTATTTTGAATTCCAAGTCCAAACTTAAAACCCTCCAAACGATTAAAGCCAGTTCCAAAATTAAAAATAGTAAAATTTCTATTATTTAAGGTACCAGAAATAACCGCTTTAATAGGTTTATCTATAAAGTTCAAAACCTTCTTCACCGCTGGGAATTTATCAAACTGCCATTTATTATAAACTCCTTGTTCTAATTCAGACAAATTTTCAAATCTATATTGTTGAAAAGAACTATTAGAAATAGTATCGGCAAACATGGAAATAACTTTAGTTGTACCATCAAATACGATATTTTCATCAACAATAGGCATGGAAAAGTTCCTTAAAAAAGTAGTATAGGTGGCTTCATATCTACCATTAATATTTTTACTTAAAATAGGATAGGAAACGTAAATTTCGCTTTTAGATGGATACCACTTATCATTTATTTTTCTATATTCTTGTTCAATTTTGAACTTTGTAATTTGAAGCGAATCAAACGGTTCCACATTTACTTTTACTATCGAAAAATCCAAAGTATCAATTTGAATTGTGCCCATCAATCCATCGAATTTTTGACCAAATAATGGCATAAATTCAATTAAATACCTTGCCCTTGAATCCACAATAAGCGTATCTTTAATTTCAAAATCATATTGCTTAGTAAACTGATTGTTTATAGGATTTACATACAAACGTTCGATATTTGGAGTAGTTGAAGAAAAAGATTGAAATAATCTAAAAAGAATAAATGGCTGGTAAAATCCAAAAGGATTAATATTGGGGTCTATAAAAGAATTTACTGGTATAAACGAAGGAAGAGTTGATAAAGAATGGAGTATCACTTCTTTTCGTTTCTTATTTTTTTGGTAAAGTTTTCCGTAATTTTCTAATTGATAAAAATTACCGTTAAATGATCTTGAATTTAATGTATCCGATTTTTTATTTTTAATTGAAAAGTCACCCTTTACTAAAACTTTAGAATATAACTCAGCTTGAAATGAATCAAAATTTTGGGGATCATTTAACGGTTTTTTTTCTAAAACTTTTCGAATAATTGCCCATGCTGTATTTTCTGTAGGTTTAACCAAAATTTCATTTAATTCACTGAATTTTTGAGAAAGTCTAAATACTAAAAATGTAGAAGTAGTAATTGGTAACGATCGTTTCTCATATCCTAAAGAAGAAATCTCAATGATAGTATTTGAAATGGGAATTTTTAAAAAAAAATTGCCTAAAGAGTCCGTTTTTGTTCCATAAAATGTCCCTACTATTTTTATGCTTGCATTCGATATTGGTTTAAAACTTTTATCATCAATTACTTTACCTTCAATATCAATACTTTGAGCAGATGCTTTAAAAATAAAAAAGAAGATGTAAAAACTTAATGTTAATCTCAAAATATTAAAGCATGTTACAAAACGAATAACGAAATACCGCCTTACATTATTTATCTGGTGGGCATAAAATAAGTTAGCCTCAATCAAAGATCGAGGCTAAACCAGCTATCGAGTGAATCTATACTACTTATTACTTATCTTTAATATCGTTTTACAATAATTTTATCTCCTATTTCAATTATATTATTATTCAAATTATTAAGTCTGTATAATTGAGCAACGCTAACATTATAGTTAACTGAAATTCTATAAAGTGTCTCTCCTTTTTTAACTTCATGCACTACGTACTCTTTATTATTTGTTTTCTTAAAATCAAAATTATCTTTATAATCTTCTTTATTTTTTGGTAAAATCTCAATAACCTTAGTTGAAATCTCTCGTTTAATTATTGGTTTTGAATCAACTATATTATTTTTTTCTACTACTTTAGATTTATCAGATTTTTTTATTGCAATAACATTTTCTAAATCTGATGCCTCATTTAACTTTTTATCTACCGTTTTTTCGACTAAACCCTCTTTTCTTTCTTCTTCTTTTATTATTAAAGGAGGAGTTTCAATAACCATTTCTTTAGGCTCCTCTATTTTTGTGCCAAAAGTTGAATTTGTTTCAATTTCAGCAATTATTTCATCATCGAATCTTATATTTTCCGGTTTAACTGTTTCTTCATCTGACGGAAAATCAATATATTCAATTGGTTTATTTTTAGGTCGTTTCTCTTGCATCCACACTACCCTACCTCTCTGTAATCTTGCTACAGTTTCCATCCTATTATATTTCAACAAACTAGAAAGTTTTATACCATATTGCTGTGAAATTTCCCACAAGGTCTCTTCCTCCTTTACAATATGATGAGGAATACTAGCTTTCTCTTTTTTAGAAACAATATAATAAATCTGTCCAACGTCAACTAAGTCTTTCTCTGTCATATCATTGCACGCTAAAAAACCTGCAATTGAAAGTTTAGATTTATAGGCCAAAGTCACAATACCATCACAAAAGTCTGCTTTAATACCATTCAAGTCATTTATTGTATAAAAAGAGCCTCCTTTTCCAAAACCTAAATTAGCATTATCTTTAACGACTGGAAATCCCAAATCAAAGTTAGAAACATTCGAATTTTTAGACATTTCTGAAAGAATTCTAATATTATGATAGCGAGCAGCTGCTACTACTACCAAAACATTTGCTTCACTATCAGGTACTCTACTTGATTTAAGCCACGTATTATTCTCAACTAACTCTTTTGGATCTACTTTTAAATCTGCTGCAATCAAATTCAGAGTTTTACCTTTTCCATTTGTATATTCATACAAAATCTTAGGATTTTCATTCTTAAAATTGTTAAACTCCGCTTCCAACACCCATTTAAAGGCTAAAAATTGTATCAAAGAACTATATGCGGGCGAATCAAGAACAATATATCTACCCGACCACTTTTTATTTAACTCTAAAATATTTAATACTTCTCTACTGGCCAAATGAGCAAACAAAGTAGTTCCCCAATTTTCATACAAAACCTGATTTCTTTTTAAACACACCAAAGCTCCTTTGGTGGAAAGAATTAAATGCTTGCGTTCGTCAACTTCATAATTTACTCTTAAATCTACATCTAAAGCTTTTGACATATCCATGCACCAAAACACCCCAGGCTCTAAAAAAGAACTAATAACCGTAGTTTTTTGGTACTTATTATAAATACTTAAAAACTTAAAATCACCTGGCACTTTTGCCTTTGTAATTATAGGATCTACTAAAGGGAGTATCAAAGAGAGTTTCTTTAAATATTCCTTTTTTAGTTCCGTGTTCTTCATTAACGACCTAATTTCTTGGGTCATTAAAAACCTTGAAACATCATTTAGCTGAAACGTTACATCAGCAAATTTAATTTCGAATGGCACCTTGACATCTCCAATCTTAGGTACCTGCCCTAAAGTTGAGAAATCACTGAAGACTAAAAAAAATACAATATGTAATTTTGCTAGTCTATTAAATTTATATAAAAAAGCACGTAAGTTCATTATTGACCGATTCACTCGTATTTAAAATTGCTATAAATATAAACAGTAATTCTAAATGATGTTTCAAATTTAATTTATTGAATTTATATTTCCAAATAAATAACCAAAATTTTTTAAAAATTTTATCTTTTCAATAAAAATTGAAAATAAAATCTTAAAAAAATAGAGAAATCTCTATTTTCGCCATCTTTTATAGGCATTAATTAAACTATTTGTTGAACTATCATGAGAGTTAACAAGGTCATTATTTTGAAGCTCCGGATATATTTTATTAGCCAATTGTTTTCCAAGCTCTACTCCCCATTGGTCAAAAGAATAAATGTTCCATATTATTCCTTGAACAAAAATTTTGTGTTCATACATTGCAATTAAACTGCCTAAAACTTTTGGAGTTATCTTTTTAACAAGAATCGAATTAGTTGGTCTGTTGCCAGAAAAAACTTTAAAATTGGCTAATTTCTCTATTTCTATTTTACTTTTTCCTGATTTTTCAAGTTCAGAAACAACCTCTTCTTTAGATTTACCATTCATTAACGCTTCTGTTTGGGCAAAGAAATTTGATAAAAGCATTTTGTGATGATCACCAATAGGATTATGACTAATTGCGGGTGCAATAAAATCGCAAGGTATAAGCTTACTTCCCTGATGAATAAGTTGATAAAATGCATGTTGCCCATTGGTGCCAGGTTCCCCCCAAATAATAGGTCCTGTTTGATAATTCACAATATCTCCATTTCTGTCTATAGTTTTTCCATTCGACTCCATATCACCTTGCTGAAAATAAGCGGCAAAACGATGCAGGTACTGATCATATGGCAAAATTGCATGAGATTGAGCATTAAAAAAATTATTATACCATATTCCTAATAATGCCAAAACAACAGGAGCATTCTTCTTGAATGGAGTGTTTCTGAAATGAGAATCCATTTGAAAAGCGCCTTCCAATAACTGTTCAAAATTTGAAAAGCCAATATAACATGAAATAGAAAGTCCAATAGCACTCCACAGTGAATACCTTCCTCCTACCCAGTCCCAAAACCCAAACATATTTTGCGTGTCTATCCCAAATTCAGCCACTCCTTTAGCATTTGTAGAAATTGCCACAAAATGCTTTTTCACAAACTCAAGATTAACCGCTTTTTCTAAAAACCAATTTCTAGCTGAATGAGCGTTAGCCATGGTTTCCTGTGTAGTAAAAGTCTTCGAAGCCACCATAAATAAAGTCGTCTCAGGATCCAAATCTTTCAAAGTTTCCGCTATATGCGTACCGTCCACATTTGAAACAAAATGAATATTAAGTCCTTTTTTACTGTAACTTTTCAGGCCTTCAGTCACCATCACTGGGCCTAAATCTGAACCTCCAATACCAATATTTACTATATCAATAATTTTTTTTCCACTGTATCCTTTCCATTTTCCATTTCGAACAGCTTCTGAAAATGATTTCATTTGATTTAAAACCCCTAGAATCTCAGGCATCACATCTTTACCTTCTACTATCAATGGATTGCCACTTCTATTGCGTAACGCAGTGTGTAATACAGCCCTTTCTTCAGTAGCATTTATCTTTTCTCCAACAAACATCTTCTCAATAGCATCTCCCAACTTACATTCTTCGGCTAATTCAATTAAATAAGAGAGCGTTCGGCCATTAATATTATTCTTGGAAAAATCCAAAAGAATATCTTGGAACTTAATATTATACTTTCCAAATCGATTTTTATCTTGAATAAAAAGCTCCTTTAAATTAGTTTTTGAAATTGTTTTATAATGTGATTTTAGCTTTTTATAAGCTTTTGTCTCATCAAATTTTACAGATGTAAGCATGGTTTTTTTCTTAGTTAAATAAAATGAAGGTTTTTTTTAAAGTCGAAATTTATTCAACTTAAATGGAGTGCCCAAAAAGACATTAAAATCAACATCTTCATTAATTCCCTCAAGACGTCCTGTATTAGAATGTTGCCAAAGTATTACATTAGCAGTATCAAAGCCATCTAAATCTTTAGCATTAAAATCTGTTATCCAAAGGGGATACTCTTCTAAATTCCCTTTTATATAATCTTTATAAATAGGTCTGTTTGTGTAAATTATAGGTTTTTTCCCAAGATGCTTTTCAACAATATCTAACCATATTTTTACATTATTGACCATATTTTCCCTTTCTGCCGCTGTTTTACCATTTTGTTCAAAATCTAAAACTGGAACAAAATCTCCTTTTTGGTGCTTCGCATTTAAAATAAAATTTAAAGCTTGAAGTCTAGGATCAGAATAAGGAATAAAAAAATGGTAGGCACCTCTTAAAAAGCCGAACTTTTTTGCATTACTCCAATTAAGCTCAAAATTTTTATCAACTAAATCAGAACCTTCTGTGGCCTTTATGAAAATAAATTGAATTATGGAATTTTCTGTCTTTTTTTGATTTATTTTTTCCCAATCAATATTTCCATTATGCCTAGAAACATCAATACCATGGATTTTATAATTTAAAGGAATTAATGTCTCATATTTCTTAATAAATTTCCAGCTTTGCCCATCACTTACAAATATTGGATACATCACCAACAAACCACAGAGAATGGAATGATACCATAATCTCCAACCAGTCAAAAAATTAATTTTGATTGTATTAAAAAAATGAACTAATAGATTAGGAAATCTTGACAATTAGGAATTCTTTTTTACAAAAATATAAATTCTCATTCAGCAATTCAAAATATTATTTTGTTATTTTAAATTATTATACAAAAAAAAACCATTTAAAAAAATGGTTTTCTTCAAAAATCACATATAATTTAGGTCATTATTGGACTTTAGTTTAATAATCTTAAACTTTTCCAATATTTTAATCACAGGAAAAGTAGGATCAAACTCATGCCATTTTATGCCGAAATTGGCCCTTCCGCCAAATTTGTGGTGATTATTATGGTAAGACTCTCCCATCATCAAAACATCTATAGGTAAAAGATTTCTTGCCGTATCGTCCACATCGTAATTCCTGTATCCATATTTGTGAGCAAACCAATTGATTATCACACCATGTACAGGACCCATTAAAAAATGAATCGGAAGCAACAAAAATACCCAATAGCTATCTGCAAAATAAAAATAAAACAAGGTGTAAGCTATTCCCCATCCAATTCTAGCTACCCAAGTATCCGCTAATTTTTCCATAAACTCCCAATTAGGTACATTTTTTTTAAACTTAGCTTCTATGGTATCTACTTTATTGACAATTTGCTGATAAAAATTCTTGGTTTTCCACATCATATCAAATAGATTTTTGGAAAAACTAGGAGAATGTGGATCTTGATCCGTATCTGCATGCGCATGATGCAGTCGGTGCATTACCCCATAAGCATAAGGACTCAAAAAAGAAGAGCCTTGAAAAATAAACGTTAACCAATAAAAAAATTTCTCAACTCTAGCACTCATAGTAAACATTTTGTGTGCTGCATACCTATGCAAAAAAAATGTTTGAGTAAATAAAGACAGATACCAATGCGAAATAAAAAAAACGAAGATTACCATTTAAATAATATTTAGAAATTAATACTAAAGTAACTTACACGAAATTTGCAAAATAATGAATTTTGAACTTTACAATACTATAAAAGCAAATCGAAAATAATAACAAAATGTTCAACACAATGTTTAAAATAAAATTAGACACCAGCAACTTTAAACTCCGAGGTGGTATGGAATTCTATTTCTGGATTATTTTCTTTGTTCATTCTTAAAATCCAATCGGTTTCAGCTAAAAATACAGGATTTTGATCTTTATCGAATGCAATGTAGTTTGCCTTTAGACGTAAAAAATCGGCTAACTTTATCGGATCTTCGCATGTTAACCAACAGGCTTTCGAATATGGCTTACTTTCAAACCTACAACTGGCTCCATATTCATTTAATAATCTATGCTGAATTACCTCAAACTGTAGTTCCCCAACTGTTCCAATAATTTTTCTATTGCCAGGCTGCATGGTAAATAGTTGAGCAACTCCCTCTTCCGCAAGCTGAGATACACCTTTTTCTAATTGCTTAGATTTTAAGGGGTCAGTATTTATAACTTCCCTAAACAATTCTGGAGAAAAACTTGGTATTCCTATAAACTTCAAGCTTTCTCCTTCGGTTAGAGTATCACCTATCTTGAAATTTCCTGTATCATATAAACCAACTACATCACCGGGAAAACCTTCATCTACCACATTTTTTGAGTCTGCCATAAACATATAAGGATTTGAAAAACGAACATCTTTATTTAATCTCACATGTTTATAAAATTTCCCTCTTTCAAAGGTACCCGAGCAAATTCTCAAAAACGCAATTCTATCTCTGTGTCTAGGGTCAATATTTGCATGAATTTTAAAAACAAATCCGCTAAATTTCGGTTCGTCTGGCTCCACCCTCCTTACGTTGGTCATACGAGAAATTGGATTTGGGCTAATATTGCAAAAAGTATCCAACAACTCCTTTATCCCAAAACTATTAACAGCACTCCCAAAAAAAACAGGCGCTACACTGCCTGCCAAATAATCATTTACTTCGAAATCACTATAGATTGTATCAATAGTTTCAACATCTTCTCTTAATTGATAGGCATCTTTTTCACCAACGCTTTTGTCCAAATCAGGAGAATCCAAAGCTATTTTCAATACTTCTTCTTCAAGTTTCGTTTTGTTTATTTTAAAGTAATTCATTTGATGCTCTAACAAATGATAGACCCCTTTAAAACTTGAACCCATGTTTACTGGCCAAGTAATAGGTCTTACTTTTATAGAAAGTTTCTGCTCGAGTTCATCCAACAAATCAAAAGGGTCTTTCCCTTCTCTGTCCATCTTATTTACGAAAACGATAACTGGAGTATCTCTCATTCTACAAACCTCCATGAGCTTTTCAGTTTGTTCCTCTACTCCTTTCACACAATCAATTACTAAAATAACACTATCTACAGCTGTCAACGTGCGGTAGGTATCTTCCGCAAAATCCTTATGTCCAGGAGTATCAAGAATATTTATCTTTCTACCACCATATTCAAATGTCATTACAGAAGTAGCCACAGAGATTCCTCTTTGTTTTTCAATCTCCATAAAATCTGAAGTAGCAGTCTTTTTAATTTTATTGGATTTTACAGCTCCTGCTGTTTGTATAGCACCTCCAAAAAGTAAAAGCTTTTCAGTCAATGTGGTCTTTCCTGCATCTGGGTGAGAAATTATTGCAAAAGTACGTCTACGTTTTAATTCAGAAATAAATGACACTTCGAGAGAAATTTTGTTTAAGTGTGCAATTTACGAACATTTTACTTTTATAGGTAGTATTTATTCCTTTATTGAGCCTGCCAATTAAAATTCTTTTTCAAATTTATTTAGCCTCATAAAACCAAAAGTAGGTAAAATACCAAAAT
>JANNWE010000143.1:0-6718 GCA_031414675.1 Cytophagaceae bacterium | reverse complement strand
TCGAGTGGGGCAAGGGTATTGAATCGTAAAAAAGCGGGTGATGTATAGTCTTTTATCCAAAACAAATCGGGAGGTTGATGCGTACCTAACATCAACTGAATTTTCTCTGAATAATTTCCAGGAATAGGTTCAAATTTGAAGGCAATGTTTTTGTTTTTTTCTTTGAATCCAGTCATTAATTGTTGCAATAATTTCTCTTCTGTTGGGCTAGATTGCCAACTTGAAAAACGAGTTACATTTTGCTCTTTTTCACAAGAAACAACCAATATCATAAGCATTATTGCAGCAAATGGTTTCATATAACTTTAAAGGTTATTTTTTGTACAAATCTAATATGGTTTTTCTTAAATTATGTATTCTGATTTTGCGAAAACATTCACTATTTTTGCATAAATATCAATTAAAAATTATTATCATTGCAAATAATGATATTTTTTTTAGATGAAACCAAGTTTACAACCCTTAAAAAATAAATCTAATGAGTCGTTCGCAACCTATTGGGTACGGTCAAATTCCTTTGGTTTTCATTGGCATTACCACCCAGAAATAGAACTTTGCTACATACATAAAGGATCAGGAACTCGTATGATAGGGGATAGTGTACGAGAGTTTTTAGAAGGCGATTTGGTGTTGGTGGGAAGTAATTTACCTCATACTTGGATAAGCCAACAATATGCCGATGATGCTCCTGATAATATGCAGGTTTTTGTTGTGCAATTTTTACCTGAATTGTTCAACGAAACGATGCTTCATTTGCCAGAATTTCGACAAATTTCTACTCTTTTAAAAGGTATTTCGCAAGGTGTTTTTTTTAAGGATGCCTTTCTAATTAAAGAAAAACTATTGGAATTAGATAAAGGCAATAGTGTTGAAAAACTATTGAGATTGATTGAAATTTTGAATCTACTTTCCATAGAAAATCCTTCCGAAAGATTAACCAGCACTAACTATTCGCCTTTTTTAACTCAAGAAAATGCAAAGAGAATGCAAAACATTTTTAGTCATATCCATGCTCATTTTGCAGAAGATATTTCACTCACTCAAATTGCTGATATTGCTTGTATGAATGGTGCTTCATTTTGTCGTTATTTCAAGCAAAATACGGGGCAAACTCTTACGGAATACCTCAACGATTTACGCATTAGTAAAGCTTGCCAACTACTTATTGAAACCAACGAATCCATTACAGACATTGCCCAGATCGTGGGCTTTAATAGTTTTACGAATTTTAATAAGAGTTTTGTAAACCGTAAAAACATTTCTCCTCGAGTTTTTAGGAAAATGATTTTATGGAGTAAATGATTTATATATTTTTTGGGTCTAGGTTTTTGTAATGCAGGGCAAAGTTTAATTAATCTTGTTTATTACTTCTTGATTTTAAATGGGAAGATTTTACTTTATTAGATTATAATCCCTATCCAGTTATTAAGGCTCCTTTGGAGGTGTAAAGCAGGTTTTTTTATTGCAATTTACTAGACGATATATTTTCATTCTTCTTTAAATTAGCCTTCAAACTATTTCATTTTTATTACTGAAATCCATTTTATTAGTATGATAGTATCTTATTTGAAAAATAATTAAAAAAAATGATTAAAAAGTATTTTCATAATTTCTTTTAATAAAAATAATGTAAATCTACCTTTGTATATATCTACTCAAATATGCATTTTTCCGTTGTAATAATTACGTTTAATAATCAAAGGACCATTAGGGTAGTACTTTCTGCCGTTTTTGCTTGGGCCAATGAAATCGTTGTTGTGGATAGTGGTAGCTCGGATAAGACCTTAGAAATAGCCAAAGAATTCGATTGCAGTATTTCCTATCGTAAATTTGAAGGCTTTGGTAAACAAAAACACTTCGCAGTTAATCAAGCTAAAAATGATTGGGTTTTTGTAGTAGATGCCGACGAAGTAGTAACGCTTGAATTAAAAAATGAAATAAGTTATGTTTTAAGAGAACCTATTTATCAAGGTTTTATGATACCAAATACTTTAGTTTTTTTAGGCAAAATTATGCGATTTGGTAGAGAATACAAGTTGCCTCACTTAAGACTATTTAATAAGAAATATGGAAATTATAATGATAATGAAGTGCATGAAGATATACTATTTGATGGAAATATAGGTAAACTTTCCAACCACATTTTACATTTTAGTTACGCCGATTTATCTGATGTTTTAGAAAAAACAAATAAATATTCAACTTTAGGAGCAATAGATTTAAAAAAACGAGGTAAAAATGCTAGTATTTTCAAAATAATTACAAAGTTTCCAATAACTTTTATAACAGAATATTTAATTAGATTAAATATTTTGAACGGCTTTGAAGGCTTCATTTGGTCTTTCTTGGGTGGAGTTGGTACCACCCTAAAATATCTAAAGCTGAGAGAGTTAAATAAGAAATAATCGAAATAGCTTTTTATCTCAAATTAAAATTCTTTAATCCAACCCGAATCAGAAGTGATTTGGCTTAAATGTCTTATGGTTTTATTAAATTTGGGATGAATAAAATCAGGGCAAATGTCGTTTAATGGGCTAAGTACAAAATTTCTTTGGCAAATAAATGGATGAGGAACCGTGAGTGAGGGAGTTTCGAATACATAATTTTCAAAAAAAAGCAAATCTATATCTATGTTTCTTGAAGACCATTTTATCTCTCTTTTTCTGCCCATAAAAAGCTCAATCTCCAATATTTTCTCAAGTACTTTTAAAGGATAAAATGGAGTGGAAACCACTATTGCACTATTTAAAAAATTTCCTTGATTTTCAATTCCCCAAGCTTTTGTTTCATAAATTTTAGATTTTTTGACAACTTTTCCTAAGTTGCTTTCAATCAAAATTTGGGCTTGTTCTAAATTGTATTTTCTATTCTCGATATTGGAGCCAAGTCCTAATATAATTTGGTGCATTTTATGCTAAAGCAAAATTATACAAACTTACCAGTTGAGCTATTTCAATCAAGAAATTTGGATTACTTTCAATCGCGTTTCCAATCACAATCACATCTGCTCCAGCGTTTAAAGCTTTTGAAGCTTTTTCTTTGGTATTAATACCACCACCAACAATTAAAGGACCATTAATGTTATTCCTAACTTCTCTAATAATTTCTTCGCTTACTGGATTTAATGCTCCACTTCCAGCATCCAAATAATTCAATTTTAGACCTAGCATTTCACCAGCCATTGCCGTACAAGCTGCCAAATCTGGTTTATTATTGGGTATAGGAAATGTGTTACTAATATAAGAAACAGTGGTGGCTTGTCCACCATCAATGAGCATATAAGCAGTTGGTAAAATTTCTAAGCCGCTACGTTTCAAAATAGGAGCAGAGATAACATGTTGTCCGATTAAAAATTCGGGGTTTCTGCCTGAAATCAGTGATAAAAGTAGTATGGCATCCGCATGAGAATTGATATGAAGGCCATTTCCTGGAAAAATTATCTTGGGAACAAAGGTTTTATCTTGAAGTTCTTTTAAAACGTACTCAAAATTATCTTTAGAAACCAAGCTGCCCCCCACAAAAATTAAATCAATTTTGTATTTATTAATTGCGTAAATTCTTTTTTCCAACTCTTGGTCAGAAATTTTATCAGGGTCTAATAAGATTGCAACAGCTTTCTTGCCTGTTTTACAAATATTCTCAAATATATTTAAAACCTTATTGTTCATTTTTCTCATTATATTGCTCCAATAAATCAAGCAATTTAGTTTTGGCAATTGAAAGTAATACCGTAGTTGCAACTCCTGTTAATGCAGACAAAAAAACTGATTTTTCTTGTTTATTTTCGGCTATTAAGGTTTCTTCTTCGGTTTCATCATCAGAAAGTAATCGGGCTAGTGCGTAAGCTGCAACCATAATTCCTCCTATAACTAAAATATTTTTGCCTTTTGTTTTATAATCCCCCAATTGATTTTCTATGGCAGTGGTTACACTACTAATGGTATTTACTAATTGAGTTTTCCTTTCTTCTCTATTTTCATTCATAAGAGCAAAAATTTAAATACAAAAATAAACCTAAAAATGTAGATTCCGATTTATAGATTTAATTATTTTCTTGATTCTTTTAAAAACACGAGTCCATATTCATCAATTCCAATTTCATCACTGTCTAATTTATGTTTCAGTAAGGTAGCAGTTAGTTTCTTGTCTTTTAAATCTTGGTTATTTTCTAGAGTTGATAATACACAAGGTAACAACATTTTTATGGTTTCAAAATAGGTTTTAGCTTTTAAATTATCCAAACCGCGTTTTTTTAAATTGATGCAATTATCACAAATTCCACAACGCACTTGGGTATTTTCATCAAAATAGTCTTGAATCATTAACATTCGGCATTTCCCTGTTTGTTCTGAATACAGTTTTATTGCCCTTAAAGCCTTTTTTTCAATTACTTTTCTTCTTTCAATATCTTTAAAGTCTAATTGGAGATTTTCAGCATCTTGTCTTGAAGTTAAAAATCCCAGTTGTGCCTTATTTTTTTGAGGCAAAAAGTCTATAATCTCTGATTTTTTTAAGGCTTCTAAATTCTTAATTACTTCTATCTGGCTCATAAAACACGCATTGCCAATCTCAACTTCCGAAATTGAAATAAAATTTGCATATATTTCACCACCATAAATTCTTAGAATACTTTTGGTAAAAGCATCTAAATGAGGATTTCTTAATTGAAAATTATAAAAAGCACTTGCGTTGACATTAATTTTTATTTTTGAAGGATTAAAATATGCTTCATTTAGATAGATTAAGCCTTGGTTTTCAAGCATTTTTAAAGAATAATGTGTTTCTCTTGGATTTAATCCAAAAGTAGAAGCAAACTCTTGTAAATCAAAATCAAAACTTTGGAAAACTTCGGCACCAAAAGCCAATTTAAAGTAATTACACAAACTTTGATAAACCTTTTTTAAAGCTGCTATTCCTGGGAATTTTAATTCTAAATTAACTTCTAAATTTTCAATATCTAATTCATTATAAAGGCTTATAGCATAGGCCTTTAAGTTGTCTCTCCCTGCCCTTCCTGATTCTTGGTAATAGGCTTCCATGTTTTCACACAAATCTACATGTATCACACATCTTACATTAGGTTTATCTATGCCCATTCCAAAAGCATTGGTAGAAACTACCACTGTATTTAAATCATTAATCCAATCTTCTTGCTTCTTATTCCTATCTTTTAAGCTTAAGCCAGCATGATAATAATCTGCGGTAATGCCATGTTTTTTAAGAAAATTTGCAATTTCGATAGTTCTTTTTCTGGTTTTGGCATAAACTATGGCCGATCCAGGCACACTTTGTAATATTTGAAGTACTTTAGACTCTTTGTGTTCTGTATAAAAGACAGAATACGACAAGTTTTTTCTTGCGAAACTTTGCACGAAAACAGATGCTTTTTTTAGAGCGAGCTTGTTTATAATGTCTTTTCTAACCTCATTAGTGGCAGTGGCAGTTAATGCAATAGTAGGAATATTTGGAATATATTCTTTAAGATCATTAATAGCTAAATAGGCTGGTCTAAAATCATATCCCCATTTTGATATACAGTGAGCTTCATCTATTGCCAATAGACAGACTTTCATTTGTTTCAATCGAACAATAAATATTTCGGTCTTTAATCTTTCTGGCGAAACATATAAAAACTTTAAATCACTATAGATGGCTTGATCTAAAGCTGCATCTATTTCGGAATAATGCATACCAGAGTAAATTGCTAAAGCCTTTATTCCTCTTTTATTTAACTGATACACTTGATCTTTCATCAAGGCAATTAATGGAGAAACTACTATGCAAATGCCCGGAAAAAGTAAGGCCGGAACTTGAAAACAAATAGATTTTCCGCCACCCGTTGGTAATAAGGCTAAAGTATCATTTTTGGAAATGACATTTGATATTATTTCTTCTTGTAACGGCCTAAAATTTTCATACCCCCAATATTTTTTAAGTATTTCTTGGGGCCTTGACTTACTTTGCATGCATTATCAAAAGTTTGGTGTAAATATCTTTATTATTATTCAATAGGTTTAAACCCATCACACATATTATTCAGTACATAATCAAAGTTAACAATAATAATAAATTTAAAGAAAATAAATAGCAGGAGACTCAGCCTTTAAAAACTTTCCATTTACCTAGTTTTTGAGCAGTGTAAATGCTCCTTTGTCCAGAAAAAAAATACGCAGTAAAACAGGCAATTAAAATATAAATTGCTGTATGCAAGCCAAATAACTCTATTCCTAAGATTGTACTTGCGAAAGGGGTATTAGTTGCCCCTGCAAATACTGCCACAAATCCCATTGCAGCTAATATTGAAATAGGTAATGGTATAAATACGAACATTGCACTTCCGAGGGTGGCACCAATAAAAAAAAGAGGAGTAACTTCACCTCCTTTAAAACCAACACTTAGTGTAAATGCTGTTAATAGGATTTTAATAAAAAATATTTCGGGACTTTGATTCGAAATAAATGAATTTTCTATTGAAGGAATACCTAAACCCATATATTTATCGGCATCAAAAAGTAGAAAAATAAGTAATAAAATTAAACCTCCAATAGCTGGTCTTAAAGGTGCGAATTTAATTATTTTTTGAAATTGCTTGGCTATAAATTCCGCAAGAATTTTATAAAAATAAGAAGCTATTCCACAAAAAAAACCTATCAAGGTGCAATAGAGTAGGGTAAGACCATTAGCTTCCGGCAAAATATTAACCATATACTCGGTGTGT